>CAJJAS010000047.1 GCA_905182245.1 gamma proteobacterium HTCC2207
TGACCTGGGGCCAGCAAAATAATGTAGAAGAAGCCTGTGAACAGATGGATTACGCCGTCTCCAGAGGGATTAATTTTTTTGATGTTGCAGAAATGTATCCAGTGCCTCCCAGCGCTGAAACTCAGGGCTCTACGGAATCCTGTATTGGCGAATGGTTTAATCGCACGGGTAAGCGTTCAGATATTATATTGGCGACCAAGGTTGCCGGTCGTGCCGATAAGGTTCCAGATTGGAAGCACTTGCGTGGCGGTCCAAGACTAAGTCGCGATCATATTCGTCGTGCTATCGAAGGTTCTCTAGAAAGGTTACAGACTGACTATGTGGATCTTTATCAGGTGCATTGGCCTGAGCGCGCCACCAACTATTTCGGTCAGCGCGGTTATCGCCATAATCCAAAGGGTGACGGTATTGCTATCGAAGAAACATTGGACGCCCTGTCGGAGCTAGTTGCCGAGGGTCTGGTAAAACATGTGGGAGTTTCTAATGAAACGCCCTGGGGTGTTATGGAATATCTGCGCCTTGCCAGAGAGCGGGACATGGCCAAGGTGGTCAGCATCCAAAACGTCTACAACCTGCTGAGTCGACAGTTTGAAACCGGTCTCGCAGAAATGGCGATTCGTGAAGACGCTGGCCTGTTAGCCTATTCGCCGTTGGCCTTCGGCGTTTTAAGTGGTAAATATATCGGCGGAAAAATGCCGGCAGGCTCTAGAATGGAGTTGTTTACGCGATTTTCTCGCTACGACAATCCCCAGGCAACAGCCGCCACTGAAGCCTATCAAGCTATTGCTGAAAAGCACGGGTACAGTTTGGCGCAGATGTCGTTGGCCTTTGTCTGTCAGCAGCCTTTTGTGACTAGCTGCCTGATTGGGGCAACCACAATGGAACAGCTTAAAGAGAATATTGATGCGGCTGAGTTAACACTTTCGGATGAGGTGATGTCTGAGATTACAGCCATTCATAATCAGTATCCAGACCCCGCACCCTAAGTAGATTTTGAGTCGGTCCAATCTGCATGATTTTCTGTCATGCAGATTGGTGCTGATGTTTGCGGTTGTATCCTGTCGTACTTTTTACTCAGCTATCTATTCGAGCATCTATTCGAGCATCTATTCGAGCATCAATTCGAACACCCACTCGAATATCCACTCTTAAATTAGAGCAGCGGCTGAATAAAGCTGCCCAGTTTCGGCATAATATTGGCGCGAATAATCATCAAGCCAAAAATAGCCACCATCGGCGAAATATCAATCATCCCTAGGGGCGGAATAAACCGTCGAAAGAGATTCATGTAGGGATCAACAATTTGATTGACCAGTCTTACCGTTGGATGGGCAGCTGTGCCAATCCAGCTGGAGATAACCAGAATAAAAATTCCCCAGAAGTAAATTTCGATCAATGTGCCGAGTAATTCAAAGGCGGCAACGGCCAGATAGGTAAACATCTGGGCACCGAACATACCGCTAACACTCAACACAATTAAATAGAACGCCCATTTGACCAGTATCGCGGCCACCAATGCGGCGCTATTAAATCTGCCGATGGTCGGAAATATTTTATGCAGAGGTTCTACCACCGGTGAAGTCAGCTTGAATAGGGTTTGGGATATTGGGTTGAAGAAGTCTGCCTGCACCATCTGCAATAAAAAGCGCACCAATAGCACCGAGGCATAGATATCCAAAACGGTTCGAAGAATAAAAACAAATGTGTTGTCCATACTGCTAATTCCTTAATGCTTATTATTTAGTGGCAGAGCCGAGGTCTGCAGACATTACTTCTGCTCGATCTAATGCGCTATTCATTGCCTTGCGAAAAACGTCTTCCAGATTTTGTTGTTCAAAACTCTGCAGCGCAGCCTGAGTGGTTCCGCCTGGGGAGGTTACCTGCTCCCTGAGCTGAGTTGCGCTAGTGCCCGATTCTGTAGCCATACGGGCAGCCCCAAGTACGGTGTTGATGCTTAGATCTCGAGCAATTTGTTCTGGCAAACCAAGCTCTTGGCCAACTTTCTGCATAATTTCCATAATGCGAAAAAAGTACGCCGGACCGCTCCCAGAGACGGCAATAACAGCGTCAATCTGCGCTTCAGTGTCTACCCAGCAGGCATAGCCAATAGCGCCAAATATCTTTTCTACGATCGTTTTCTGCTCAACATCCACCTGTGGATTGGCAAAAAGGCCAGTGGCGCCCGAAAGAACCTTCGCCGGGGTATTTGGCATTGCTCTCACAATAGCGAGACTGTTGCCAAGCCAGTTTTCTAAGGCGCTGAGTGGAATGCCTGCGGCGACAGAGACTATAGCGGGCCTATGATCTAGGGATAGTGCTAAGTCGGTTGCCACGATACGCATAATCTGTGGCTTCACGGCCAGTACAATCAAATCTGCCTGACGCGCTGCGGCCTGATTGTCAGTCATAGTCTTAATGCCATAGGTTTTTTCAAGGCGCTGGCGTGACTCCTCGCCCGACCCACTAACCATAATGTCGTCGGCACTGAAACCGTTAGCGATCATGCCGCCAATGATGCAGGAGGCCATGTTGCCGCCACCGATAAATAGGATTGAACTCATTACCTTTCCTTTAATAGCCTTAAGTCGATTGTTTTTCTCTGGAACCAAAAATATCTGTGCCTACTCGAACAATAGTAGCGCCTTCCAAAATCGCTGCTTCCATATCGCCAGACATTCCCATGGAAAGAGTATCCAGTTTCCGAGAATTGTCTAGCAACTCATTCATCTGATCTTTCAGTTCTCGCAGCTGGGCAAAGGGGATGCGTTGCTCTGCAAGTTCAGCGCGAGCTCTGGGGATAGCCATTAAACCGCGCAGAACAATGTTAGGCAGATCTGCAATCTCTACCGCCGCTTCCAGAGCCTGCTGAGGGCTAAAGCCCGATTTGCTGGGTTCATTATCAATATTAATTTGCAGGCACAGATTAAGTGGCGCCATGTGTTCTGGTCGCTGGGCACTTAGGCGCTGAGCAATTTTCAGCCGGTCAACTGAATGTACCCAAGAAAAATTTTCTGCTGCGGTGCGGGTTTTATTGGATTGCAGTGGGCCAATAAAATGCCAGTCGAGGTTGGCGGCGGATAATTCACCGATTTTCTCGACCGCTTCCTGAAGATAATTCTCGCCAAAGCTTTTGATGCCTACCTCTAGGGCCTCATTTATCTGTGCACTGGTTCTCGTCTTGCTGACCGCCAGTAACAGCACCTCGTCCGGACTGCGACCTGCATCACTAGCAGCATGTTGCAGACGTCTCTGTATAGAGCTAATGTTATTTCTAATAGTTGGCATAGTTTTAAATCGTCAACAATGGCTTCAAGGGATGAGCGAGACACAAAATGGATATCACCGAATTATTAGCGTTTAGTGCAAAAGAGGGGGCCTCGGATCTTCATATTTCCGCTGGTCTTCCCCCCATAATAAGAATTGATGGCGATGTCCGCCGGATTAACCTGCCACCTATGGAGCATCGGCAGGTCCACAGTTTGATCTACGAAATAATGAATGACAAGCAAAGAAGGGACTACGAGGAGTATCTGGAAACAGATTTTTCTTTCGATGTTCCTGGCGTTGCTCGATTCCGAGTCAATGTATTTAATCAAAATCGTGGTGCAGCTGCCGTTTTTAGAACTATTCCTTCAAAAGTCTTAACGTTGGAGCAGCTGGGGATGGGCGATATTTTTAGAAAGGTGTCGCTGCTGTCTCGAGGATTGGTGCTGGTGACAGGGCCCACGGGCTCAGGTAAGTCCACCACCCTGGCCGCCATGATCGACTATGTTAATGAAAGCCGCTATGACCACATTTTAACCATCGAAGACCCCATTGAATTTGTTCACCAGAGCAAGAAATGCCTGATTAACCAGCGTGAAGTCCACCGCGACACCATGGGTTTTGATCAGGCGCTTCGTTCATCCCTCCGTGAAGATCCAGATGTAATACTGGTAGGCGAGCTAAGGAATCTAGAGACCATTCGTCTAGCTCTTACTGCCGCAGAAACCGGCCACCTAGTGTTTGGCACCTTGCATACCACCTCGGCGGCCAAGACCATCGATCGGGTGGTGGACGTTTTTTCTGGCAGCGAGAAGCCGATGATTCGCTCCATGCTTTCAGAGTCATTGCAGGCAGTAATCTCTCAGACCTTGTTAAAGAAAGTCGGTGGAGGCCGTGTGGCTGCCCATGAAATAATGATTGGCACTCCAGCCATTCGCAACCTCATTCGCGAAGACAAGGTGGCTCAGATGTATTCCGCTATTCAAACCGGTGGGGCGCTAGGGATGCAAACCCTAGATCAATGCCTGCACAATTTGGTCGAGCAGCGGGTGATTAGTAATGAGATTGCCAAAGAAAAAGCCAAGATACCGGATAGTTTCTAATGGCTTTAAATCGTTTTATCCCGAGGACAGATCATGGTTGATCAAACATTTGAAAAGCTGGTCAAGTATATGGCCGAAAAAAAGGCCTCTGATCTATTCCTAACCGTTGGCTTGCCCCCCTGTATAAAAGTTAATGGCTCTGTGGTGCCCATTAGTAAAGAGAAGCTAACTCAGGAACGCTGCGAAGACTTGGTATTAAGTACCATGTCTGCAGAGCAGCAGGTTGAGTTTAAAGCCAGCAAAGAACTTAATTACGCCGTTATCAGTGAGGAGTCTGGGCGCTTTAGAGCCAGCGCTTTTTATCAGCGCGGCGAAATTGGCATTGTGCTGCGGCGCATTGAAACCGAAATACCCACCCCCGAGGCGCTTTTACTGCCGCCAATTCTCAAAGAGTTGGTGATGAATAAACGTGGCATTGTGATCTTTGTTGGCGCCACGGGTACCGGTAAGTCTACGTCACTGGCGGCGCTGATTGGCCACCGTAACAAAAGTAGCCGCGGTCATATTGTGTCTATTGAAGATCCCATCGAATTTGTTCATGAACATCAGGGCTGCATTATTACCCAGCGAGAAGTGGGAGTGGACACTGAGTCATTTGATGTAGCGTTGAAAAACACATTGCAACAGGCGCCCGATGTTATTTTAATCGGAGAGATTCGTACCCGAGAGACCATGCAGCATGCCATTACCTTTGCTGAAACGGGCCATCTGGTACTAGCCACATTGCATGCTAATAATGCCAACCAGGCGTTGGACCGCATCAATCACTTTTTTGAAGCCGACCGTCACAGCCAGCTGTGGATGGACCTATCTCTGAATTTGCGCGGCATCGTGGCCCAGCAGCTAGTACCAACTCGCGACGGCAAGAGCCGCAGAGCGGCCATCGAAATCATGCTCAATACGCCCCTAGTGGCAGACACTATTCGCAAAGGCAGTGTGCACAAAATTAAAGAGATTATGACCAGCTCAACAGAGCACGGCATGCAGGCCTTTGATCAGGCGCTGTATGCGCTCTATGCCGATGGTGAAATTAGCTACGAAAATGCCATTGCCCATGCCGACTCGAAAAATGACCTGCGGCTGATGATCAAGATGCAGTCAGATAATCACATTAATGAGTTGGGACATGCGGCAGATAACTTGTCGATTGAGGATGATCCTGCAGATAAGTTGCGGTGGTAATGGCTGGTATTTAAGAGACGCTTCCGATTAAGGGATGCTACCGAGCTCAGGATTTTCCAGCCAGCCTTGCAGAATCAAAGAGGCGGCAATGTGATCGATTTTGGTGAGATCATGGATCTTACCTTTTGTCCCTCGCGGTGACACTTCCTGCTGTTCGCGAAGTATCGACTTTGCCTCACGGCTGGTGAGGCGCTCGTCAATCATAAGTACCTCAACAGCAAAACGGCCATGGAGCCTGCGGGCAAACTTCCGAGCTCGTCCGCTCAGCTCGCTTTCACGGCCGTCCATATGCAAGGGTAGCCCCACCAATACCAGGTTGGGTTTCCACTCATTTAAGACAACTTCCACATCAGTCCAGTTAGGCACCCCGTCTGAGGCCTTGATTATGGTCAGCCCAGAGGCGGAGTTCGTTAATGTCTGACCATAGGCGACACCAATCTGTTTAAGACCAAAATCAAAAGCCAATAAGGTTTTCGGGCTGGCTTCAGGCATGGCCAACATCGTGGGACAGCATGGCCAGATCGAGGCCAATGGTAGAGGCGGCAGCACCGGCACGTTTGTCGCAATCGGTATGAAAGATAATCTCAGAATCGGCGGGAATGGTCAGCCAGGTATTTTCTGCGAGCTCCTGCTCGAGCTGGCCAGCTTCCCAGCTTGAATAACCCAAGGTAATCAGGGCATTTTCAGGGCCTTTGCCCATGGCTATATCCGTCAGAATATCCTTTGAGGCAGTCAGGCTAATATCTTCACCAATGGCCACAGTAGATTCCCACTGCTGCTCGACACTGGGGTGGAGGATAAAACCGCGATCTCGTTGCACAGGGCCGCCGTCAAATATTAACGAGCTGCCGCAATCATCGAGATACTTAAGATCGAGCTGATCAAAAATAGCCTTGACCGGAATATCCAGCTGCTGATTAATAATAAGCCCCATGGCGCCGTCGGCATTGTGCTCGCAGATATACACCACAGACTGGGAAAAATTAGGGTCATTTAGGCCCGGCATGGCCAACAAGAAGTAGTCTTTAAGGCTGGAAATAGTTTTTTTGGTAACTTTTGTCATGGTAAACAATATGAGGGTTTAGGGGCCTAAACTCAAGTGATCAAGCACGATTACTTAGTGGTAAGCCGGTTGTCAGCCTGATATTGCCAGGTGCGAATCACATGTACTTCATCCCGATCACGCAGCTCTCGTGAAAAGGCGCTAAAGGGTGATGCCAGTTTGACGGAGCGTACCGCTGCCTGGTCGAGAATTTTTGACCCCGAACTCGTCGAAATTTGTACCCGCTCAACCGATCCATCGGGGAGGATCACAACAATCAGCTGCACACTGCCGACCAGACGCTGAGCACGCGCCTCGCGGGGGTAATTAATATTACCGACCCGTTCAATGCGCTCTTCAAAATAATTCATGTAGGCCGCTTCCTGGGCCGTTTTGGTCGACACCGATGTCAGTCGGGCCACCTTGGGCATATTGCTATAGGTCTGATTGAGTTGGTCGAGTTTGGCGCGGATGGCCCCTATCGAACGTTGCGCGGCTATTTCTTGAATGGATTGCTGCGCAGGCACCAGTGCCTGATTGGGTTGCCGCTCATTGATCGCCTGAGGCGTATACCCCGAATTTCTATTGGTCAATATGGGGTTGTTGGTTTGCTGGCTAGCATCCTGCCGTTGCTGGGGACTGACTGACTGTTGATCGCTCTGAAACTCTGACAACGTGTTGCTGGTGACCTCGGCAACTATATCTCGGCCATCGCCACTGCCTCGCTGATTAGCCTGGGCGAGAAAATCTGCCCTATCTGGTGCTTCCTCATTGGCGTACTGAGCCAATGTGACCTCCATAGACGTCATAGGCCTAGAGGGCGAAGGCAGAATAAAACTTAGCCCTAATAGTAGCACCAGGTGCAGTATTAGGGCCGCGGAGAACGTACCTTTCAGTCTTTCATCGGTTTGATTCCATGGGCTATCAATAAAGCTGTCCATAACAAACCTTTAGGCTAACTGTTTAAACGATCTTGAATAGCATCGATCAATTTGTCGCCAATTGCAGTGCCCTCGGCATCATCGATCTCACGAGCACAGGTAGGGCTGGTGACATTGATCTCGGTAAGGTAGTCACCAATAACATCTAAGCCGACAAACATCAGCCCGCGCTTAATCAATGTCGGCGCAATTTGCTCCGCAATCCAACGATCGCGATCACTGAGTGGCTGCACACGGCCATGACCGCCTGCAGCTAGGTTGCCGCGAAATTCCCCACTGGCAGGGATGCGTGCCAGACAGAAGGGCACCACTTCCCCATCAATCACTAATATGCGCTTATCGCCTTCAAGGATTTCGGGGAGATATTTCTGCCCCATAATCGTCCGCTGACCATTGTTTGTTAGGGTCTCTAGAATCACATTGAGATTCTGGTCTCCCTGGGTAACCCGGAATATCGAGTCTCCACCCATACCGTCCAACGGTTTAAATACCGCATCTCCCTGCTCTTCCAAAAAGCCCTTGAGACGTTTTTGATCACGGCTGATAATCAGTGGTGGCGTGCACTGAGGGAATTCCGTAGCAAACACTTTCTCATTGCAGTCGCGGAGACTCTGAGGCTTGTTGACGACGAGAGTGCCACGTTTTTCTGCGGCTTCTAGTATGTAGGTAGAGTAGATAAATTCGCTATCAAATGGAGGGTCTTTGCGCATCAGCACAACATCCAGCTCCTCAAGTGGGATAGAACTACTCTCCTCTAATTCGAACCATTTAAAAGGATTTTCAAACACCTTAAGCGGGCGTACTTCAGCTCGCGGATTACCATTTTCCATAAACAGATGTTGCTGTTCCATATAGTAGAGTTTGAACCCCTGACGTTGGGCGGCAAGTAACAGTGCCAACGTGGTGTCTTTGTTATATTTGATCGATTGAATTGGGTCCATTACGACCCCGAGAGTTTTACTCATAAATGACTGCCTTGTGGTTATTTATGCACTATAACTAATAGGACGCGAAACTGGATACAAATCTGTGAGCCAGCCGACAAAAAATTTAATAAAAAGTGAGCGTTGTAGATTATATATTACAACTGTGTATAAAATTCCATACATGGGGAAACCCTATCAGGAAGATGAATTGCTGGGCACCATTGACGAGCTTTTAGCCAGCAGGAGCACTTAAATAACCATGGGGCAGCGGAAAATGGTTTGGCTGCTGGGAGCCTCCACAGGGGGGCTGCAGG
>CAJJAS010000048.1 GCA_905182245.1 gamma proteobacterium HTCC2207
CCATGCCATGGCTAGGGATGATTTTGATGGATTTCTAAGCAGCTGGGCGGAAAATAGCCAAACCTGCCTAAAGCGATTTACAGGCCTGCTTGCTCAGGGTGATACGAAGCAGCGGCCGCTAATTCGACAGCTGCGAAGCATAGACTCAACCATTGATTCTGTGGCCGGTGGCGGTCTATTACAGCTGCTGGGTAGCCTAAATAACCAACCCCATATGGCTCAGATACAGTGCCCATCCTTAAATATTTTTGGTGAATCTGATGCTCTGGTGCCAGTCGCTGCGGCAGCAAACATTGAGCATAGCCACATTATTTCTGGGGCAGGGCATCTACCTCACTTAACTGCTGCCGATCAGCTAATCGACGTATTAGATAATTTTTTCGAGAGCCAGTCCTATCGACTAGATAAACAAAAAGTCGCGGAATCTTTTGGCCGTGCTGCCCAGACATACGATGCCGTGGCCCAGCTCCAACACCGAATGGGTGAGCAGCTTCTAAACAGTATTCCCAATAATCAGGCCCCGGCCAATATTCTTGATCTGGGCTGTGGCACCGGCTATCACAGCGTGCAGTTGCAGGATCGCTTTCCCCAGTCCCAGGTTACCGGCGTAGATATTTCCCCCGGCATGCTGGCCTATGCCGCGGCTCAGTATCCAGATTGCACCTGGCTCTGTTCAGATGCCGAGCAGATGGATTTAGCCGCTGGCTCTCAGCAGCTAATCTTTTCCAATTTTGCCCTGCAATGGTGTGATGATTTAGCCCGTTTAGCCGCAGAGTTGCATCGTGTGCTGGCGGCAGAAGGGCAGCTCTATCTGGTTGTACCAGGTCCCCAGACCTTGCTCGAACTCCGCGAAGCCTGGGCCCAGGTAGACGAGGGCATCCATGTTAATCGCTTTGCTAGCTTGCAAGAATGGCAGGCGGCATTAACCGACGCCGGTTTTGATGAGGTGAAGCTGGAGTCCAATCTGGTCACTGAACAACACCAATCTGTGAGAGAACTCCTACTAGAACTTAAAAATGTCGGCGCCCATAACAACAATGCCGGCAAAGCCAACCATTTAACCGGCAAGCAGCAACTAAAAGCACTCTATAATGCCTATGAAAATTATCGACTGCCTGACGGCACTATTCCCACGACCTGGGAAATTATCAGCGGTGTCATCACTAAGTCGTCTTTACCAAACCTCTAGGATAAAAACCTATGGCCAATAAATGGCTATTTATAACCGGCACCGACACCGATGTAGGCAAAACTGCCATCGCAACGGGCTTTCTGTGGCTGGCTAATAGTATGGGCCTTAGAACCGCCGCTATTAAACCCGTGGCCGCAGGCTGCGAAGATACCGGCGCCGGCCTTCAAAATGATGATGCCCTGCAGTTACAGGCTATCGCCAGCCATAAGTTACCCTATCAGCAAGTTAATCCCGTGGCGCTAGAAGCCGCAGTGGCCCCCCATATTGCGGCCCAGGAATCGGGTAAAACATTATCTGCCTCCCGCTTAGTGGGTTTTTGCCGCGGTGTAGCAATCTTGCCCGTTGATATGGCGCTTATTGAAGGCGCTGGCGGCTGGCGAGTGCCCCTTAATGATCGCGAAACCCTTGCCGATGTGGCCCGAGAACTCAGTTGTCCCGTAGTAATAGTGGTAGGCATGCGGCTAGGTTGTTTAAATCATGCCCTGTTAACCGCCGAGGCAGTTCGCCGCGATGGCTTAGAGATTGCAGGCTGGGTGGCGAATATAATTGAGCCAGATATGCCGCGGTTAGAAGAAAATATTGCTACACTACAGCGGCTTTTTAAAGAGCCCTGTCTGGGTACGGTACCCAGACTGCAAAACCTGACGCCGGAGCAGGTTGGCAGTTACCTTTCACTTCCGGAAGAGTTTGAGACTAAGAAATGAGCGAAGAAAATAATTTATCTGCAGAAGATCAGGCCCGCGTCGATCAGGTGCTTAATTCCGGTTACAACCGTGTTGAGCGCAAACCTTTTCGTGGTTTTATTTTACTGGCAGGTATCTGGGCGATCATTGCAGCGCTGGGATGGGTTAGCTATTACATCGGTAAACAAGCTGGTTACCTTTAGAAGTATCTCCCATGCAAATCGCAACCCGACCTGTAGATCTAAGTGGCTGCGATTTTCCCGAACAGCTCGATCCTCTATTGCAACGCATCTATCAGGCCAGAGGCGTCAACAACCCAGCCGAGCTAGATCGCCAACTTTCCTGTCTGCCTAAACCCGCATCCATGCAGGGTATTCCTGCCGCAGTTGCTCGTTTAGTGGTGGCCCTCGAAGAAAAACATCAGGTGATGATCGTCGGTGACTTTGATGCCGACGGCGCTACAAGCTCAGCATTAATGGTATTGGCACTCACAGCCATGGGTTATGCCAATGTTGAATTTTTGGTGCCCAATCGTTTTGACTATGGCTACGGCCTAACCCCAGAAATTGTCGATCTGGCCGCCCAAAAAAATCCCCAGCTTATTATTACCGTCGACAATGGTATCTCCAG
>CAJJAS010000049.1 GCA_905182245.1 gamma proteobacterium HTCC2207
CTCTGGGCGCGGGCTACTGGATAGACAGGTAACAGTGGTGGATGTGGAAAACGCTCGTCTAGATATTCCATAACCACTTTGGATTCATAGAGAGCGAGATCACGGTCGACCAAAGTCGGCAGTGTTCCATAGGGGTTTGCTTCAAGAATTTCTTCAGTTACGCCGTTGGCTTCGATATCTTCGATATCAACAGTAACGCCTTTTTCCGCAAGTACGATACGCACTCTATGGCTATACTGACAGGTAGGATCAGAAAACAATGTCATCGATGATCGTCGCACAACAACCTCACATTTGTAGAAGTAATTAAAAGGGCAGAATAATTCTGCCCATTGTTGATAACCTCATGGCTATCATTTTCTAACCTAAACCTAACTAAAAGGTATTAGTGAATACCTTTCCAGTACTCGCGATTCAATAGAACCGTAGGTACCAATAATAGTAGCAGAAACAAAAGAACCTTCTTGCCGATTTCCTTACGCTGCTCAGCCATTGGCTCAGCGATGTAAGTCAAAAAGTTAACTAAGTCATAAACCGCAACATCATATTCTTCCGCAGACATGGCGCCAGCTTTATTGATTTCGAAACGACCACAGGGGTCATCCAGAATATCAGCACCGGTCATCAGGTCACGTTTAATACCGCCATTGCTTGCCATTACGGGGCCAGGCATACATTCAGGCAGACCCTGTAAGTCTAGAAGTGCATGGGGCATGCCAACATCTTTAAAGACTTTATTGTTCACACCCAGTGGACGTGAGGGGTCGGCATAGAAGTTTTTCAGGTAGGTATAAACCCATTCTGGTGAACGGGCTCTTGCCACTAGGGTAAGGTCTGGAGGCGTAGCACCAAACCATTCCTTAGCGCCATCGGCTGGCATGGCAATACTCATCAACTGGCCGATCTTCTGGCCAGTAAATACCATGTTGTCCATCATCATCTGGTTGGGGATACCAATATCATTGGCAACCCGCTCCCAGCGAGAATACTTAAACGAGTGACAACCCATGCAAAAGTTAACCGCTAACTTGGCGCCGTTTTGCAACGAGGCGTCATTGCTAAGCTGTGCTTCAAAAGGGTCACAGTCAATAGTGCCGCAAGACTTACCGCTCTCTGCGCCTACCGCTTTGATCGGTAAGATAACCAGTAGGGCTACTACCAATACTGCACCTAGAGTTCTCCAGAAGCCTATGCCGCCATCCATTGTGATGCGGTCTGGCTCTGGCTTAGTGCTTTCCATCTTGGTCCAGAAGAAGATACCAATAAAGTAGCAAAAGTAGAGAACAGTACAGATCTGCGCAAGGAAAGTACGCTCAGGCGTCGGCGCTTTCACACCTAGGTAACCGAGAATAATAAACACTGCTGGCAACATCAAAATCGCGATACGGCTGACGATTCCCTTGTAACGAATTGAGCGCACTGGGCTTCTATCCAACCAGGGCAGCACAAACAGAATCGCAATGGCCGCAGCCATAGTGATAAAGCCACCGAGCTTATCGGGAACTGCTCTCAACATTGAGTAATAAGGCGTGAAGTACCAAACCGGTGCAATATGCTCAGGGGTCTTCAATGAGTTAGCAATCTCGAAGTTTGCATACTCGAGGAAGTAACCACCCATCTCTGGCATAAAGAACAGAATCGCACAGAACACAAACAGGAACACCACGATGGGCACCAGATCGTGAATCACAAAGTACGGGAAGAACGGAATACCATCAATTGGATTGCCGTCTTTGTCGAGGTGCTTCTTGATGCTAACGCCATCTGGGTTGTTTGAACCCACATCATGCAAGGCAATAATGTGCATCACAATTAAGGCAATCAAGATGATCGGCAGGGCCACAACATGGAGTGACATAAAGCGATTCAGCGTAATACCTGAGATCAGGTAGTCACCACGAATCCACTGCACTATATCTTCACCAACCACGGGGATTGCGCCAAACAGGCTAATAATTACCTGGGCACCCCAGTAAGACATCTGACCCCAAGGCAATACATAACCTAGGAAGGCTTCGGCCATAAGGGCGACATAGATAGTCATACCAAAGATCCACACCAGCTCACGAGGCGCTTTATAAGAGCCGTACATCAGGCCGCGGAACATATGGAGATAGATCACCATAAAGAACGCAGAGGCACCTGTACTGTGTGCGTAGCGAATAACCCAGCCGAGATCGACATCTCGCATGATGTACTCAACCGATGCGAATGCTTGCTCTGAAGAACCTTGATAGCTCATCAGCAACCAGATACCCGTGATCAGCTGAATAACTAGAACCACCATCGACAGTACGCCGAAGTAGTACCAGAAGTTAAAGTTTTTAGGCGCGTAGTACTCCGCCATATGCCGGTTCCACTCTCGCTTGAGTGTTGGCATCCGCGAGTCTAGCCATGCGGCAAAACCTGTTTCATTGCTCATTACGCAACCTCCGAATCTATACCGATAATCACAACGTCATCCGACTCATACATATGGGGCGGAACTTCGAGGTTGGTCGGCGCTGGAACACCAGCGAAAACACGACCTGATAAATCAAACTTGGAACCGTGACAGGGACAGAAGAATCCGCCCAACCAGGCGTCGCCACCTAGGTCTACGGCACCAACATCTGGCCGATACATAGGTGCGCAACCGAGGTGCGTACAGAGTCCAACCAGAATTAAGTACTCTTCCTTACCGGCTAATGTGCGGGCATCGCCAGCGACATATCCGGGTTGCTTAGCGCTTTCAGAGTCAGCATCCGCAAGAACGCCCTCACCGATTGAGCTAATCATGGCCAGAGACTCAGCGTTCCGACGAACGATATAGACAGGCTTACCACGCCACTCAACAACAAGGCGAGCGCCGATTTCAAGCTTGGAAATGTTTACTTTAACTGGGGCACCAGCAGCTTTCGCTTTTGCACTGGGCTGCCAAGAGGAAACAAAGGGTATCGCTGCGCCTACTACGCCAGCACCACCTACGACAGAGGTAGCACCAAGCAAAAATTTGCGGCGACTATGGTTGACACCGTCACTAGTCATGACGTTCTCCCTAAAACTTTAAAAATGGAATACAAAACGCGCGGGCTCGCGCGTCAATAAAAAAGGCGCTGAAGGATAACGGAAAGCGCTTTTTTACGCAATAGCGGCATTGCCGCGAAATAGGTTAAACACTTGATTTTTAAGGTAAAAAAAAGACAAAAAAAAGCCCGACCAACCGGTCGGGCTTTTCTTTTAATGCTTCGATTAACGCTTGGAGAACTGTGGACGCTTACGCGCTTTGTGTAGACCCACTTTCTTACGCTCAACCTGACGTGCATCACGAGTCAAAAAGCCTGCTTTTCGCAGTGATGGACGTAAATTTTCGTCGTAGCTAACTAGCGCACGGGCAATGCCGTGGCGAATCGCGCCGGCCTGACCAAAGTTACCGCCGCCAGCGACAGTAATGTTTAGATCAAACTTCTCAACCATATCGACAACTTCGAATGGCTGACGAATGATCATTCGCGCTACTTCTCTACCGAAGTAAACTTCAATAGCACGACTGTTAATAGTGATGTTACCGCTTCCAGACTTCATGAAAACGCGGGCTGCTGATGTCTTTCGACGTCCAGTGCCATAAAATTGTGTATCTGCCATGGTCGCCGTTCCTTACAGTTCGAGTGTCTGAGGCTGCTGCGCAGTATGGGGATGATCCATACCAGCATAAACCTTGAGCTTTCTAAACATTTCCCGACCGAGAGGTCCGCGGGGCAACATTCCTTTTACTGCTGACTGGATAACACGCTCTGGCGCTTTATCGATCAACTTTTCAAAAGTGATGTCTTTAATGCCACCTGGGTAACCGGTGTGGGAATAATAAATTTTACCTTTGGCTTTATTGCCTGTTACACCGATCTTCTCAGCGTTAACAACGACAATGTAATCACCTGTGTCGACATGAGGTGTGTATTCCGGCTTGTGCTTACCGCGCAAACGGGTAGCAATTTCCACGGCTAAACGACCTAAGGTTTTACCCTCTGCGTCTACGACATACCAATCACGTTCTACTGTTTCTGCTTTAGCGCTAAATGTTTTCATCTTATCCTGCCTGGCTTTTGGGGGATCCCAAAAAAGGGTGCGAATTGTAATGACCACTGGGGCGTTGTGCAAGTGCTCTTTACTGTAAAGTTTAACTTTTTCACGGCCGATGCGCTCTGGCCAGATATTCATGGCTCTGCATCTCTAAAAGTCGGCTCTGAGTACGCTGAAATTCAAAGCCCAATCGGCCGCCAGAATACAGCGTTGGCAGGGGCTCAGCGGCAGTGATGGCTAGTTTCACATTGCGATCGTAGAATTCATCCACCAAATTAATAAAGCGACGCGCCGCATCATCGTTAACACCCCCTAAAATGGGAATATTGCTGATTAGCACCCCATGAAATTCTCGGGCGATATCAATATAGTCGTTTTGGCTACGCGGACCTTCGCAAATTGCGGCGAATTCAAACCACACAATATCTTCGGCCAGCTTGATCACAGGAATTGGACGACCCTCCACTTCTAGGTCGACCTCCTGTTTTATTTCACCCTCTACGGGCACCAATCGATCGAAGATATCGCTAATCGCCTGCTCGGCCGTTTTATCTATTGGTGAGTGATATAACTCAGCCTGTTCGAGGGCGCGCAACCGATGATCAATGCCCCCATCAACATTTAGCACAACACAGCGTTCGTTCAGCAGTGCAATGGCCGGCAGAAATCGCTGGCGCTGCAAGCCATTAAAATACAGATCGTTGGGAATAATATTGGAGGTTGCCACCAGGCACACACCACGGGCGAAAAGTGCTTCAAGGAGCATACCCAGAATCATAGCGTCAGTAATATCACTAACAAAGAACTCATCGAAACAGATAATGCAGGTTTCACTAGCTATTTTGTCCGCCACTTTCTCGAGAGGATTGGCCTGGCCCTTAAGAAGCTTTAAATCCTGATGAACGCGGCGCATAAAGCGGTGAAAGTGCACACGCATTTTGCGCTCAAACGGCAGGCTCTCGTAAAAATTATCCATAAGGTAGGTTTTACCGCGACCCACACCCCCCCAAAAGTAGAGGCCTATTTCAGGCTGCAGCTCCGGCTTATAGAACCTGCTGACTAGACCGCGCAGCAGACCGGCCTGAGTCATGCTCTGACGGGCCACCAAGCGCTCATAGAGGCCCTCTAAAGCATCCACAGCCGCTTCCTGGGCACTGTCTGCAACAAAGCCTTCGCGAGTCAAATCTTTAAGGTAACGTTGCTTGGGGGTCGTCATGCAATTCTAAACGGT
>CAJJAS010000050.1 GCA_905182245.1 gamma proteobacterium HTCC2207
CGCAAATCATTAACGCCATAACGCAGCATCGCCAAACGCTCAACACCCATGCCAAAGGCAAAGCCGGTGAACTCGTCTGCGTTTACATTACAGCTCTCAAATACATTTGGGTGGACCATGCCGCAACCCATTACCTCTAACCAACCAGTGTGGCTGCAAACACGACAGCCTTCGCCGCCGCAGTTAGTGCACTGAATATCAACTTCTGCGCTAGGTTCTGTGAAAGGGAAATACGAAGGCCTAAAGCGCACGGGTAAGTCCGCTTCGAAAAAAGCTTTTAGAAACTGGTCGATCACACCCTTAAGGTCGGCAAAGCTAATGTTCTTATCGACCACCAAACCCTCAACCTGATGGAACATTGGGGTGTGAGTAATATCGGAATCACAGCGATACACGCGGCCGGGGCAAATAATGCGAATAGGCGGCGCCTGCTTTTCCATGGTGCGAACCTGCACTGGCGAGGTATGAGTACGCAGCACCGTGGTGGGATCTATATAAAAAGTATCGTGCATGGCACGGGCCGGATGATGGCTGGGAATATTCAGCGCTTCGAAGTTATGGTAATCATCTTCGATCTCTGGGCCTATCTCTACGTCGTAACCAATACGCGTAAAAAATGCTTCAATGCGCTCCATGGTGCGAGTCACTGGATGCAGACCACCCACCTCTTCACCACGGCCCGGCAGTGTGACATCAATGGTCTCACCGGCCAGCTTGGCATTAAGCGCAGCGCTTTCGAGCTGTTCTTTATGCTGATTGATCTGCCCCTGTAGCGCCTGCTTAACCTCGTTAATCTTAGCGCCGGCTGCGGGTCGTTCTTCGTTAGACAGTGCGCCTAAGCCTTTGAGAAGGCCGGTAAGGCGTCCTTTTTTGCCCAGGTACTCGACACGCAAATCGTCCAACACCGACAACTCTGTCGCGGCTGCGATAGAGGCTCGGGCTTCGCTGGCAATCTGTTCCAGTTCAATCATTATTGGTCACCACATTATTCTGTGTTGGCTATCTTATTACTGATAAAAAAATAGGGAAAGAGCCATAGCCCCTTCCCTATTCGATTAGCTTTGTCACTGACTGCAACAATGCAGCGAGTCTAAGCCTTAACTAAATTGTGTTTCTTAAGCTAGGGCGGCTTTGGCGTGATTTACTACCGCACCAAAAGCTGCTTTATCATGTACAGCCAAATCGGCAAGTACACGACGGTCCAGCGCGATTCCAGCTTTCATCAGACCGTTAATTAAACGGCTGTAGCTCAAACCTTCTACACGGGACTGTGCATTGATTCGGGCAATCCAAAGTCTACGGAATGTACGTTTCTTAACACGACGGTCACGATAAGCATATTGACCTGCTTTAGTAACGGCCTGAACTGCTACACGATAAACGCGGCTTCGCGCTCCGTAATAACCCTTGGCTTGCTTTAAAATTTTCTTATGTCGGCGATTTGCTTCTACACCGCGTTTTACTCTAGGCATACTATTCTCCTACCAAAATTTAGTTAAGTGACTTAAACATTTCGCAACATGCGATCTACACGTGGTTTATCAGCAGCATTTAACATGCTGGTGCCACGAAGTTGACGCTTGCGCTTAGTTGTCATTTTGGTAAGGATGTGGCTTTTGTGCTGGTGCTTATGCTTATAGCCTGTAGCCGTCTTTTTGAAGCGTTTTGCAGCTCCACTATGTACTTTTGCTTTTGGCATTTCTGTTCTCCGATATTGAGAGGTTTATTTAATTAACAAGAGACGCCCGGACAGCCTGCCAAAAACATTTGGCTGAGCGCGGGTCGCGCTTTCTACATCTTGTTACAGGTACTGCTT
>CAJJAS010000051.1 GCA_905182245.1 gamma proteobacterium HTCC2207
CAGCCAATACCCAACTGAAAGGAAATATCGTCTTCGTCACTGCCATCGTAACAAACGGTTAGAGACTGTTGACTGCGCATCACCCGAGCTGCCTGTAACTGAATATCGGCTTCTAAGCAGCCGCCACTGAGCAGGCCATACTGCTGACCAAGGTCATTAAACAGCATCATTGCACCAGATTTACGGTAGGAGGGACCTTCGGTCTTATAGACGGTAGCTAGTACCCACAGCTGAGAATCTCGCTGCGGGTACCAGATATCCAGAAGATGCTTGAGATGATTAACCATCACAGCATTTTACGCATTTACAAATTTTTAGCTATCGGCTGCATTGACCTCAGCGCCATTAAGCGCGTACCAACCAATATAGATGTAGCACAGCATTGGTACTATAAAGCTCAGCTGAATACCGATGCTATCTGCGGCAACACCCTGAACTAACGGGATAAGCGCACCACCGACAATCGCCTGACAAACTAGACCAGAACCTTTACTCGTCATTGAACCCAGACCTTTCACGGCCAGAGTAAAGATGGTTGGGAACATAATGGAGTTAAAGAAGCCAACGGCCAGAATCGACCACATGGCCACATCGCCTGTGCTGTTCATACTGACGATAATCATAATAATCGCGATAAGGGCATTAACCGCAAGATACTTGGTGGCAGCAACGTAGTTCATTAGTACTGCACCGACGAGACGCCCGATCATTGCCGCGCCCCAGTAGTAAGCAACCATCTCACCCGCATCCGCAGTACTCATGCCTGCAATAGAGCTCTCGGAGAAATAGTTGACCAGGAAGCTACCAATAGAAACTTCACCACCCACATAAAGGAAGATTGCCAGGGCACCTAAAACCAGTGAACGGTGCTCCCAGATATTGCCCTCAGACTCTTCGCCTGTGGCTTCAACATGGGCCAATTTCGGCAATTTAATGTTTCTAAATACTAATGCTGCTGCAATAAGCAGACCCGCAATCATTAGGTAGGGACCCTGAACCGCAGAAGCATCCGCAGCAACCACGCCCAGAATCAACGATGCGCCGATAATTGGGCCCACAGTCGTTCCGAGAGAGTTAGCAGCCTGCGCCAAATTTAACCGGCTAGCGGCGGTTTTTTCTGGTCCTAGCGCTGCCACATAGGGATTGGCTGCAACCTGCAAGATGGTGATACCACTGGCCAGTACAAAGAAGGCAAACAGAAACAAACCATAAACGTGAAAGCTTGCAGAGGGGTAAAAAAGGATACAACCGGCAGCAGTAGTCAGCAGACCGAGCACAATGCCCTGCTGGTAACCGACCTTATCAATGAGTCTGCCAGCGAAGGGTGACACGATAAAGTAAGCACCAAAGAAACAAAACTGCACCAACATTGCCTGGGTGTAGTTAAGGTCGAAGGACTCTTTTAAAAATGGAATTAAAATATCATTTAGAACTGTAATAAAGCCCCAAAAGAAAAACAGACAGGTCATCGCGATAAACGCAAATGTCTGTGTGCCCTGCTCTTGGCCTTCAGCCGCTTTTGCTGTTGAGTTTCCTGCAGTTGGACCCGCCATGTGTTTCCCCAAATATTGTGTAATTATAGTTTTGCTAACAATCTAGGGTAAATTGGCTGAGTTGCCCATGCAAGGCGTGTTTGCGGCAGAGAGGCTTTTTGGTCGCAAGATAGCGCTGCTTTATCGTCTTTAGCGCTATTTAGGGGTTATTTAAGGGCCGTTTAAAGACCATTTAGACGGTAATAGGCGCTAATTAAGAGCTATAAAAGGTTAGGACAATAAGTAAGAAGTTTAAAGGTAGATTTAGCGGGCTGCCAGCATGGCGCGCATAACCTGTTTGAGACCATTGTGATTGGTGCGCATCTCGTCAAGGTTATCAGGGTCGCTCATCCAGTGATAAACAATGCCACTCACCGAGGCAGTAAAGTGGTCCGCAATCAAGGCTGTGTCTAGACTCGGTGCCAACAGACCTCGCTCAATGCCCTGCTCTATCCAGTTGATTACATCGCCACGGCGACGCTTATGGATACCTAAAATAACCGGCTTAAGCTGTGATTCAGGAGCTAAGGCTTCGAACCAAAGGCGGTAAAAAGCCTCTACATGCTTGGGGGCATCTGCGCAAAACTGGATATGGGCATCTAATGCGGCGGCAATGGCTTCGTAGCCATATTTGTCTTTAGTCACTAGGGTCAGTTCGGCAAGCCATTCATCACCGACGGATCTGAGCACAAAATCAAACAGGCCCTCTTTGTTGCCAAAGCGATACCCTGCCAGGCCACGAGAATAACCGGCCTTTTCTCCCACATCTTTCAATGTTGCCTGCCCGGTACCGCGCTCGACAATAAGGTCGACCGCAGCTTCCAGCATTTTGGCATCGGAGATCTCTTTGCGTTCGACCTGAGTGAGCCGCAGGGCTTTAGCCATTATTTATTATCCCAAATATCGAGTCTTACACTGTTAACCAAAACCTAAGGTCAAGCACGCATCATGCGCTGGTAGTTTGCGTCACAAGCCGGCAAAATATCAAGCCTGTTTACATACTCCGGCGATACTGCCCGCCAACATCAAACAGGGCATTGGTAATCTCGCCCAATGAACAGCAGCGCACAGCTTCCATTAACACCTCAAAACCGTTGCCGCCTTCGCTCACTGTATCCTGCAAGCGTTTAAGCACTTCGGCGGAATCTGCACCATGTTCTTTTTGGAACGTTTTAAGACGCTTGATCTGGCTTTGCTTTTCGGCATCAGTCGAACGGGCTAGTTCAATTTCCATGGGCTCTTCTTCAGCCTCATTGAGGAAGGTATTCACACCAACAATGGGGAATGACCCATCATGTTTTTTGTGTTCATAGAACAGTGATTCTTCCTGGATCTTGCCGCGCTGATAGCCAGTTTCCATGGCACCCAATACACCACCACGATCAGAGATTTTTTCAAATTCCTGGAGTACGGCCTCTTCGACAAGGTCGGTTAGCTCGTCAATAATAAACGCGCCTTGACTTGGATTTTCGTTTTTAGCCAGACCCCATTCCTGGTTAATAATCAGCTGAATCGCCAGTGCTCTGCGCACAGATTCTTCAGTAGGCGTGGTAATGGCTTCATCGTAGGCG
>CAJJAS010000052.1 GCA_905182245.1 gamma proteobacterium HTCC2207
CGCATCAATCGGGTATACCCCCGCTTCCAGTTCGAGGGCAGAAGTGACACCATCCATTGCCTGAAATTGATGGCCGATCTTGGATAGCGCATGACTGTGTATATCGATAAAGCCTGGAGATACTACCAGTCCGGATGCATCGATAGTCTCAATGCCGGCTAATGGCAGCTTTGATATGGCTGCAATTTTGCCATTGTTGATGGCGACATTCGTTGTTTGGTCAAACCCTGACTCTGGGTCAATGACACGCCCTCCGGCAATCACCAGTTCATACTGAATCGGTTTAATGTTTTGTGGGTCGGTGCAACTGATCAAAACCAAAGTAATCGCCAGTAGCACCAGCCTCTTCATGCTAAGGCCTTTTAGGGATGATTGGTGATTAGTCGTTTTTTTGTTGCTTAGCTTGTTCATTGAACACCTCGGGATACAACTGTGCTTTGTTATTGGCAATAAATACAGCTATGAATTATTTTTGCGCATAAAAAGGCTGTGTAACCTTCAGCTCTATAAACTATCTGTGGTCTTTAGAGTTTACTTTTATACTGCGCCATTCCCTTACGGCCTATTTTTTCCAAAAATGGATAGAGTCGATCGAGTAGCGAAGGGAAAAAGCCAATAATACGGCTGTTCAATCCGTCGATTGACGAGACATAGACTTCGAGCTTTTTAGTTTTTATCGCATATTGAACCGACTCGACTACCTCATCCACCGTTGCCACCTTAGACACAAAGTTAAGTGGACTGCCGTTGCTTCTGACTTCGTGTTTTAGCATGTTGGTATCAACCGCACTGGGGTAAATACCACTCACAGAAACTCCATGAGGTTTTAGTTCTGAGTGCAGGGCAGACAAAAAGCCACGCATGGCGAACTTGGTGGCAGAGTAAGCGGCTGAGCCTTTCATTGGCGTTATTCCACCCATGGAGACCGTTGAGATAATATGCCCCTGCCCTGCTTTAACCATCGCCTTAGCGCAGGCTTGGTTTAACAGCATGGCTGACCGCAGATTAACGTCTAGATGAAGATCTATGGCAGCTTCACTGATAGCGACCACATCACCCGGCAGGGCAACCCCGGCATTGATAAACGCCAGGTCTGGAGACAAAGTTTCAATGTTGTTACAGAACAGTCGCAGAGCATCTCGATCGGTTAAATCAAGGGCGATACTTTTAGCATTTCTGAAGCCGGCAGCCAGCGTATTATTGGCCTGCTCGTCTTTATCGACCAAGATTAACTCGTAGCCCAGCTCATTTAGGTTGACTGCAACCGCTGCGCCAATGCCTGCGGCTGAGCCTGTAATCAATGCCCTCTTCGGTACGCCTGACATCAGTTATGCCTCCACAGCCATGCCAATACGGGCTTTTACTTTGCTCAGGGTTTTTAGAAAACTATCGACATCGACATAGTTAGCATTGCGTTCTGTATTGAGGTAATTGTGCCCGCCAGACAAATCTGGGTGGTGGCTTTGCTTCATTTCCTCTAAGCCCTCTGCTGTGCCTGCAATGTCAGCAACGATTAGCTCAGACATTAAGTCGAAGTTTTTATAGGCCGCTGAGGCGAATTCTATAAACCCAATCAACGCCATGTTTGAGTGGTTTCGAGGGAACATATTAAGGTAAAGGTCCGGTCGACCGTTCTTAGTAGGTATTGTCTCGCCGCTCAAGAACGGTACGCTATGTTTGTAACCGGTGGCTGTAATAATTACATCAATTTGCTCGCGTGAGCCATCTTTGAAGACAACATCTTTACCATCAAGGCGCTCTACATCTGCTTTGGCAATGCAATCTCCATGACCAAGGTAATGCAATATTTGTGTATTCATGATCGGGTGAGTTTGAAATATTTTATGATCAGGCTTAGGCAAGCCGTAGTTGGTTAGGTCGCCATTGATGACTCTTAGCAGACCGCTAAATATTTTTTGCTCAAGAAAGAATGGCAACTTTGGGCCTTCCTCAGAAAACACATCGGATGGTTTGCCAAATAGATGTTTGGGTACAAAGTGGTAACCGCGCCGCACACTCAGGAATGCTTGATCTGCCGCGAATGAGGCATCGCAAGCGATATCTACGCCTGAGTTACCCGCGCCAACAACCAACACACGTTTGCCAGAAAATTCACTACTCGATTTATAATTAACCGAGTGCTTAACCTCACCGTCAAATTCACCCGGCCAAGACACAGTATTTGGGTCCCAGGTAACGCCGTTTGCACAGACTAGATACTTCGCGGTTAGTACTTCACCGCCTGACAGCCTAACAGACCAATCGCCTGTTTTATCTTGATCAGCCGACTCAACCTCGGTGCTAAGCCTAACCGACTCTAACAGGCCGAACTGTTGAGCGTAGCCTTTAATGTATTCCAGCAACTGTTTGTGGTTTGGGTAGTCCGGATAGTGGTCTGGCATGGCATAACCAGGAAAAGCGGAGAGTGTTTTAGACGAGATAAAGTGCGCCGAATCGTACATGGGTGTATTCGGGGCATTAATGTTCCAAATGCCTCCAACGCTGTCATTGCGCTCAATAACAACAAAGTTAAGGCCCTGTTCTTTCAATCGTTTTGCAACGACTAAACCGGCAGGCCCTGCACCGACGACTATTGCATCAAATTTATCGTTCATTACGCTGCTCTCAGTAATCTGGCATGGCTATAGATTACATGACTAACGGTCATGTTTTTAAAGGTGACTGTAAGTCACGTTTACTGTATTGTCAAACGATGAAAACCAATACAAAAGCACGCAAAGAGCCCGGGCAAGATCGCAGTCGCGCGACATTACAGTCAATAATGAATGCATCGGCCGAGCTGATTGCAGCGAACGGCTTAGACGCAACCTCCATGACACAGATTGCAAATTTGGCTGGCTTATCTAAAGCCTCGCTGTATCGATATTTCCCGAATAAACAGGCATTGCTTTTGGCGCTTGCCGAACGGTCGTTCAAAACACATCGCGAAGAAATGCAGGCAATAATGCAGGTCGATAAAAAGCCTGAACAAATACTCAGAGATGGGATAGGCCATTATTGCGATAAGCACAGCAACAACCCGTTTTTTTTGAATTTACGCGCTGCCATCCATGCAGACCCAGTGCTATCAGAACTGGACCTTAAAGACAGTCGCGAGAATGCTCTCCTACTCTCGACGTTTCTGACACAGCATTTTCCGCAGATTGATCCGACGATAATCAAAACGCGCTCTTTGCTCATTATGGAGTTAATTGATTCACTAGCAAGATTGGTTGCCAGAGTGCCTGTGACCGAACAGAACAATTTAATAGATGAGTTTGTGGGCCTGTTTTTCGCCGACCTTAATCTAATGTGATTGATCGCTTCACATAGCCTTTAGCTCTAGTGAGGCAGCGGCGCTGGAAACTTTGCTGATGCATTAGAATTAGAGCTATAGCACGGCCAGCTTGCCTATTATTAGGCGACCGAAGACT
>CAJJAS010000053.1 GCA_905182245.1 gamma proteobacterium HTCC2207
GACCTGCCGATTATGAGTCGGATGCTCTAACCAACTGAGCTAAGGGCCCTTAACTTGTCTTTTTACCTTTAAACGCCGTTACGTGCTCATAATCCTCGGTTACATACTTGATGTATGCGTCCTCCAATTACTGCGCGGCTCCTAGTCTAAAGCTAAAGATATTTCGTTAAGCTGTAATACTGTCATCCCGAGTGTAGCGAGGGATCTTACTGTTAGTTACTGAGATCTCTCACATTCGTTCAAGATGACGGTGTTTGTCATCCCGACAGAGTGAAGCGACGAGGGATCTCTTTATTCTCCAGCTAGGCTGCAAAATACCTGTAACAGTTTTACTCGTCAATAAAGCTACGTAAATGATCTGAACGAGTAGGGTGACGCAGCTTGCGCAGCGCTTTGGCTTCAATTTGACGAATCCGCTCACGGGTTACGTCGAACTGCTTGCCTACTTCTTCCAGCGTGTGATCTGTGTTCATATCAATACCGAAGCGCATACGCAGTACCTTAGCTTCTCGAGCCGTTAGGCTACCTAGAACATCGCGAGTCGACTCTGTGAGGTTATGCTTAGTAGCCTCATCGACGGGCAGTGCAATAGTGGTATCTTCAATCAGATCGCCAATGCTGGCATCTTCGTCTTCACCAATGGGCGTCTCCATGGAGATGGGCTCTTTGGCGATTTTAAGTACTTTACGAATCTTGTCTTCAGGCATTTCCATGCGTTCTGCCAATTCTTCTGGTGTGGGTTCACGACCCATTTCCTGAAGCATTTGACGAGAGATACGGTTGAGTTTGTTGATAGTCTCAATCATATGCACGGGAATACGAATAGTACGCGCCTGATCGGCAATGGATCTTGTAATCGCCTGACGAATCCACCAGGTGGCGTAGGTCGAGAACTTGTAGCCGCGACGGTATTCAAACTTATCTACCGCTTTCATCAGACCGATATTGCCTTCCTGAATAAGATCGAGGAACTGCAAACCACGGTTGGTGTATTTCTTGGCGATGGAGATAACCAGACGCAGGTTAGCTTCAACCATTTCTTTCTTGGCTCGACGCGCCATGGCTTCGCCAATGGTAAGGCGACGGTTTATATCTTTAATAAACGCAATGGTTAAGCCGCTAGCTGCTTCAACTTTAGATAGCTTACGCTGCGCTCTAACAATATCGATTTCTTGATTGGCAATGCCCTGAGACCAGTCAGTCTTCTCTTTAATAAGAGCGGCAGTCCACTTCATGTTCGACTCATTACCTGGGAAGGCTTTGAGGAACTCTTTGCGAGGCATACGTGCATGACGGATGCACAGGCGCATTACGTTTCTTTCTTCTTTACGAATTTTTTCTACTGCAGTGCGAACCATGGTGATCAGGGGGTCAAACTGCCGTGGTGTTAGCTTTAGGAACTTGAACAGCTCAGCGAGCTCTTCCATATTCTTAATGCCAGCACTTTCCATGCGACCATAACGGGCAACGGCTTTATCTGCCTTGATCATCTGGGTGCGAATTTCTTCGAAGCGCTGGGTGGCGATTTCTGGGTCTAGGCCACCTTCGTGCTCTTCTTCCTCTTCTTTTTCGTCTATCTCTTCGCCATTAGCAATTTTTTCTGCTTCTAGTGCTTCTGCGGCCTGCTGTTGAGCCAGGGCAGAGGGAACATGTTCCATAGGGTTGAGGTAACCGCTGATAATATCAGTCAGCTTTTTGTCCCCTGCAACAACCTTGTCCCACTCGACCATTACAGCGGCGACGGTACCAGGCCAATCGGAAACCGCGGACATTAATTCCCGGGTTCCCTCTTCAATACGTTTGGCAATTTCGATTTCGCCTTCACGGGTCAACAGCTCAACAGATCCCATTTCACGCATATACATGCGCACTGGATCTGTGGTTCGGTGTTGTTCGGACTCGACGGAGGCTAGAGCGGCAGCGGCTTCAGCTGCGGCTGTCTCATCTGGGGTGTTGTCCCCGGCCATCATCAACAACTGCTCAGCATCCGGTGCCGTTTCAAAAACGGTGATGCCCATGTCGTTGATCATTTGAATAATATCTTCGACCTGTTCCGGATCGGCGATATCTTCAGGGAGGTGGTCATTCACCTCGGCGTACGTGAGATATCCTTGCTCACGACCTTTGGCGATAAGGTCTTTAATGCCGGATTGTTGCTTTTGTTTGTTTTCGGTCATAGGACAAATATACTTGTTTGGAGGGCGAAAAATAGCGCGCAATTATATCGAATTAAATCCCCGTTGTCCCTGACAATTTGGGGTTTCTTGTGCATAAGTTCTTTTTATAACTTTAGACTACAAGTCGTTGTTTTATCTTGTTTTTTAACTCAGCTGACTGAGGATCATCAGCAAGCTGCATACGGATCTTATGTAACTGTTTGATTTCTCTCTCATTGAGTGTGTTTTGAGCCAGTAAATGAATGGCTTTTTCGGCGGCGGGAAGGGCATCAAATGCACTTCGGGTGACATGATTGAGGGTGTCACAGAACTCCTGATGATCATCTCGGCCAGTGCCCTTTGGCGGATGATAGAGTTCGCTGGCAGCCAGGGCCTGCAAAACTTTGGTTTCCTGGGCATTACCGTGAGTACCAAGCCAGTAGGCAAAGATATGCGAAGGCTTGTAGTTAGGGTTTTCCTGAACCACCTTAAGCACCCGTAAAAATAATGTCATATCCGCATCTGGCGCGGTCTTTAAAAACTCAATGTCGTCCACATGCTCAGCCAACCCAGGATGATTGAGCAGCAGGGCGGTGAGAAACTTAATGGGAGACAGGCGTATTTTGGTACTGCGCTCAGTGCCTATATCCGGAAATAGCTCATGCTCATTGCCAGGCTGGTATTCCGGTGGCTGTTCGTCTCGCTCGTAATCATGCTCATAGTTTTGCGGGTCTGGGTCTGAGGTAAAGCTAGGTGCTTTTTGTGCGACTGGGGCTGCGCTGCGGTGCTCTGGTGCCTTATGGCTGGCAACATAGTCGCGCAGGTTATCCGCTGAAATGCCGGTGCGTCGCGATAGTTCCTCGAGCATCAGCTGGCGGAACACTCCTTGGGGAATACGATTAATCTGCGGCGCACAGACTTTGCTCAGTCGGGCTTTGCCATCGGCGGTGCTGGCATCAATACCGTCGCTAAGCTGTTCAAACAGAAACTCCGATAGGGGCTGGGCAGCCTCAACTTGCTTTTGGAAGTCTTCGGTGCCCAATTTGCGCACCATGCTGTCGGGGTCTTCACCGTCGGGTAAAAACAAAAACTTAGCTGATACGCCATCTTTCATTTCTGGCAACGCAATATCCAGAGAGCGCGCTGCAGCCCGGCGTCCAGCCTTGTCGCCATCAAAGCAAAACACTAGTTCCGAGGTGTAGCGGAACAGCTTTTGCAGATGGCTTTCGGTCAGGGCGGTACCCAGTGTGGCCACGGCATTGTGTATACCGTATTGGGCGAGGGCGATTACATCCATATAGCCTTCGACCATAATTAAATGGGGGATTTCTTTGAGTGCTTGGCGGGCTTCGTAAAGGCCGTAGAGCTCACGGCCTTTATGGAATACCGGAGTCTCTGGCGAGTTTAGATACTTAGGGGTGCTGTCATCGAGCACCCGGCCACCAAAGCCAATGGTGCGACCGCGCTGATCCCTGATGGGAAACATAATGCGATGGCGAAAGCGGTCATACTGCTTTTTTTCTTCTGGCTTGACGATAATCATGCCCGATTCATCAAGTAGCTTTATTTTCTGAGGGTCTGTGCCTGAGGCTTTTAGCAGGTTATCCCAGCCTGGGGGGGCGTATCCCACACCAAACTGTGCGGCGATTTTGCCACTTAGGCCACGGCCTTTAAGGTAATCCACGGCTGAACCGGCGGCCTTATTGGCGCGGAGCTGCTGGCGAAAGAAGCGGTCGGCTTCTGTGAGCATGGAATAGAGGCTGTCTTTTTGTTTGCTGACCGCGCGATCTGGTGCGGCCTCGCGAGGAATTTCTAAACCGGCATTTTTTGCGAGCATCTCCACGGCGGGCAGAAAGTCGAGGCGGTCAAACTCCATAACAAAGCCAAGGGCATTGCCGCCGACGCCACAGCCGAAGCAGTAATAAAATTGCTTGTCTTGGGCAACGGTAAAGGAGGGGCTTTTTTCTTCGTGAAAGGGGCAGCAGGCTTTGTAGTTTTTGCCGGCTTTTTTGAGTTGTACGCGGGTATTAACCACGTCAACAATATCGACGCGGTCGAGCAGATCATCAATAAAAGTCTGTGGTATTAGTCCAGCCATTGGCGCTACAGGTTGTTAATTTTCGAGAACATCAGTGTAACGCCTTCGGCGTGGAAATAAACGTGCTTAGCTATTTAGAGCTGCTTTTACTAACCCACTAACGGCACCGCCATCTGCGCGGCCCTGAATCTGTGGTTTGAGTATACCCATCACCTTACCCATGTCTGCCATTGAGGCGGCGCCTGTTTCGGCGACAGCTGCAGCAACCATTGCTGCGATTTCATCATCGCTCAGCGCAGTGGGTAGAAAATCTTGGATAACGGTAATTTCAGCAATTTCAATGTCAGCGAGTTCTTGGCGACCAGCATCTTCATACTGGGTAATAGAGTCACGGCGCTGTTTAACCATTTTGTCGAGGATGGCCAGTACACGGGCATCATCAACTTCGATACGCTCATCCACTTCAATGCGCTTAATGTCAGCTTGAATCAAACGGATGGCACCGAGACGAGGTTTGTCTTTGGCACGCATGGCTGCTTTCATGGCGTCGTTAATCTGTTGTTTCATCGACATTGCTATTCTCCTTTAGGTTTTTTCTGAATTCCAGAAACACAAAAAGCGCCGGTTGGGCGCTCTTTGCTATAACTCACTAATGCTAACTCTGGTGGAAGAGTTGGCTTAATAGAGTCGAGTAAACTTGCGTGATTCGCGAGATACTTTTTTCTGGTTGCGCTTTACAGCTGCTGCTGCTTTACGCTTGCGTTCCCACGTAGGTTTCTCGTAGAACTCACAGCTGCGAACTTTGGCTAGTATTCCAGCCTTCTCGCATGAACGTTTAAAACGACGTAGTGCAACGTCAAAGGGCTCGTTTTCTTTAATTCGAACGCTTGGCATAAATGCTTAATCCTGTAGTGAACCTAGTCTGCCGACACAGCCTGTCTGTTGTCAGCTCTTCAAGGGCGCGTAGTCTATACACATCACCTCATCGATGCAAAGGTTTTTACCCGCTTTTTATTGCTCTTTTAAACCAATGAAACTACCGGTTCACACTGGGCCGCAGAGGGTTTAAAGTTGCACCCCTAAAGATTGGCAACTAAGGCCTGTATTCCATGCTTGTACTGGGTATTGAAACTTCCTGCGATGAAACCGGGCTCGCTGTTTATGACAGTGAGCGAGGCTTAGTGGCGCACACACTCTATTCCCAGGTAAAACTCCATGCAGAATATGGCGGCGTAGTGCCAGAACTGGCCTCTAGAGATCATGTGCGCAAGATACTGCCCATGCTAAACAAGGTGTTAGAAGAGGCGGGCGTCGATAAAAGCGAGCTAGAGGGAATTGCCTACACCGCAGGCCCAGGTTTGATGGGAGCGCTTATGGTGGGTGGTGCCATGGGTACTGCATTGGGCTTTGCCTTGGATATTCCTGTTATTGGTGTCCACCATATGGAAGGCCATCTGCTGGCTCCTATGCTTGAAGACAAGCCACCCGAGTTTCCTTTTGTCGCATTGCTGGTTTCTGGAGGCCATACACAGCTAGTCTCGGTTACCGGTATCGGTGAATATGAGTTGCTGGGCGAATCTGTTGATGATGCCGCCGGTGAAGCCTTCGATAAAACTGCCAAATTGCTAGATCTTGATTACCCCGGTGGTCCGGTGTTGGCCGAAATGGCCGATCGTGGCCAGATTGATCGATTTAGCTTTCCACGCCCCATGACCGATCGGCCAGGGCTGGATTTTAGTTTTTCCGGTCTAAAAACCTTTACGCGCAATCTGATCGAGAAAAACCGCGGAGATGATGTACTGCCCGATGACCAGACAATCTTAGATATCTGTGCTGGGTTTCAAGAAGCCGTGGTGGATACGCTCGTGATTAAATGCACCAGAGCCGTGCGTCAGGCCAATATGAAAACCCTAGTGATTGCCGGTGGAGTCTCGGCCAATACTCGATTACGGCATAAACTCGAAGTCGCCCTTGGGAAAGAGGGGGTCGAGGTGTTTTATGCACGACATGAATTTTGCACGGATAATGGAGCCATGATTGCCTACGCAGGTTGTCAGCGATTGTTAGCCGGGCAGAAAAACCCCCTATTGATTAGCGCCACACCTCGTTGGCCGCTGGATCAGTTAACCAGCTTGGTACAGGAAAACGTTTGATGGATATTGTTTATATAAGAGACCTGCGTATTGAAACCATTATCGGTATTTACGATTGGGAGCGCGAAGTTAAGCAGACTGTGAGTCTGGACCTAGAAATGGCCCATGATATTCGCAAAGCGGCAGAAACAGATGATATTCAGTACGCATTGAACTATAAATCTATAGCCAAGCGTCTGATTGTATTTATTGAAAATGCGGAGTTTTTACTGGTTGAACGCATGGCAGAAGAAGTGGCCAACATAGTAACTGAAGAGTTTTCTGTGCCCTGGTTGAAGCTGCGAGTCAGTAAGCCTGGAGCCCTTCGAGGTTCTCAGGATGTCGGCATTATTATTGAGCGAGGAGAGCGAACCTAGTGGCGTTGATTTACCTGAGTCTGGGCAGCAATATTGATCGTCATCGGCGTATCGATGCGGCGCTTGACGCCCTGGCAGACGGCTTTGGTGACCTCAGTATTTCCTCGGTTTATGAAAGTGAGTCAGTGGGTTTTGAGGGCGACAGCTTCTACAATCTAGTAGTGGGTATAAACACCTCACTGGCGGTAGGGGACGTATCAAAAGTACTCAAAACCATTGAAGATCAAAACGATCGTGATCGCAGTGCACCAAAGTTTGGTGCCAGAAGTCTGGATATTGATATTTTGACGGTCGACGATGTGGCCGGTGAGGTTGATGATATAAAACTGCCAAGAGCTGAGGTGCTTAAAAATGCCTTCGTTCTGCTGCCCTTGGCGGAGATTGCCTCTGACATTAAACATCCGGTAACCGGACAGACCTATGCTCAGCACTGGGCAGACTACGATAAAAACAAACAGAAGCTTTGGCCCGTAACCTTCATGTGGCGCGGCGAGAATCTGACCAAAGCTGATTAGACCAGAGCTGATTGGTTAGCGCTGTTTAACCGCTCGTTTCAAACGAATGGTGAGCCGCCCCTCACAAAAATACTCTAAATTCCCGTAACGGCGAGCAGATTTTGCACGCCGGTCTATACTCATCTGGTCGATCACAGGATCGTCAGACATTGGCAATGATGCCGGGACCTATTTAATGGAGTAATCATGAACAAAATTCTGCTTGGCCTTACCTCTATAAGCACGCTCGTTCTAGTGCAGGCCTGCACTACTTTTGACCCCTACACCGGTGAGCAAGAAGCCACCAAAACCGCTATAGGTGCGGGCATTGGTGCGGGCGTGGGCGCTGTTATTGCCTACCTCGACAATAAAGATGAAGACAGTCGCAAGCGCAATAAGCGTATTCTTGCGGCCGCTGGCGGTGGCGCGGCCATTGGTGGTGGTATCGGTTATTACATGGATGCTCAGGAAGCCAAACTGCGTAAACAGTTGCGTGGCAGCGGTGTTAGCGTCGAGCGGGTTGGTAATAATATTAATTTGATTATGCCGGGCAATATTACCTTTGCGAGCAACAGTGCTGATATCAACGCTATGTTCTATCCGATACTGGATTCTGTCGCGCTGGT
>CAJJAS010000054.1 GCA_905182245.1 gamma proteobacterium HTCC2207
GTTGTGCGAACACTGAAAATGATTGCATCCATGGGACCGATCGCAAGGGGCTCCCCAGGCACTATTGAGCCTCACACCAAAATCACGCTCGATGAAAACCAGCTTGGTTAGTGCACTGAAACAGGAGATCTCTCACTGCGAGTCGAGATGACACCAAGTTAGGGTTCGAGATCAAGGTGGCGGGAGTTGGAGATAACAGTGGTTTGAGGAATTGGTAGTAGCTCAACAGAATTTTAGTCAAAAAAAAGCCCCGGCTCAAAAGAGTCGGGGCTTTTTAATACTACTTTTGGAAGCTGGAGGCTTACATCATGCCGCCCATGCCACCCATTCCACCCATGCCGCCCATATCTGGCATACCTGGAGCAGATCCGCCTTCTACTACGGCGTCTGTCACCATAGCTTCGGTGGTAATCATCAAGCCAGCGATTGAAGCTGCTGCCTGCAATGCGGTGCGTGTTACTTTGGCAGGATCAAGAATACCCATATCGATCATGTCGCCGTATTCGCCAGTACCGGCGTTGTAACCGAAGTTACCTGTGCCGTTCTTAACTTTATCGACAACCACTGAGCCTTCTTCACCAGCGTTTTCTACGATCTGACGTAGTGGCGCTTCCATGGCACGAAGAGCAATACCGATACCAACTGTCTGGTCGTCGTTGTCGCCAGTCATGTCTTTGATCTTCTGAAGAACACGAATCAAGGCAACTCCGCCGCCAGGTACAACGCCCTCTTCAACCGCTGCGCGAGTTGCGTGTAACGCATCTTCTACGCGAGCTTTCTTCTCTTTCATTTCGATTTCTGTAGTAGCGCCAACCTTAATTACCGCAACACCGCCTGCCAATTTAGCAACGCGTTCCTGCAGCTTCTCACGGTCGTAATCAGAACTAGTGTCTTCGATCTGTGCACGAATCTGCTTAACGCGAGCTTCGATTGCAGATGCTTCGCCAGCGCCGTCTACCAGAGTAGTTGCTTCTTTAGTCATGCTGATACGCTTAGCTGTACCCAGGTGCTCAAGAGTGGCGCTTTCGAGATCAAGGCCTACTTCTTCAGAGATAACCGTGCCGCCAGTCAAGATAGCGATGTCTTCAAGCATTGCTTTACGACGATCACCAAAACCAGGTGCTTTACAGGCAGAGACTTTAACGATTCCGCGCAGGTTGTTTACAACCAGAGTTGCCAGGGCTTCGCCTTCAACATCTTCAGCAATAATCAACAGCGGCTTGCCGGCTTTTGCAACAGCTTCAAGCAGTGGCAGCAATTCGCGAATGTTAGAGATTTTCTTGTCAGCCAATAAGATTAATGGGCTTTCTTGCTCTGCGCTCATGCTCTCTTGGTTGTTAATGAAGTACGGAGACAGGTAACCGCGATCGAACTGCATACCTTCAACGATATCCAATTCATTTTCGAGGCCCTGGCCTTCTTCAACAGTAATAACGCCTTCTTTGCCAACTTTGCCCATTGCTTCGGCAATAATGTCGCCAATGTGCAGGTCGCTGTTCGCTGAGATGGTGCCTACCTGAGCAATTTCTTTGTTCTCTGTGCAAGGCTTGGCGATCGCTGCAATTTCTGCAACAGCAGCAATAACTGCTTTATCGATGCCACGCTTCAAATCCATTGGATTCATGCCAGCAGCGACTGATTTTAGACCTTCGTTAACGATGGTTTGAGCTAGAACTGTTGCTGTAGTAGTTCCGTCACCAGCATCGTCAGACGCTTTAGAGGCTACTTCTTTAACCATCTGTGCGCCCATGTTCTCGAACTTGTCTGCCAATTCAATTTCTTTAGCGACAGATACGCCGTCTTTAGTGACTGTGGGTGCACCAAACGACTTATCCAAAATTACGTTACGGCCTTTAGGGCCCAGTGTTACTTTTACCGCGTTGGCGAGAATGTTTACGCCATCGAGCATACCCTGACGGGCGCTGTTGCCAAATTTTACTTCTTTAGCTGCCATGATTCTTTTCCTTCCAAATTCATTTCAAAAATTAAGCTTCGAGTACCGCTTTAATATCACTCTCACTGAGGATAATCAGCTCTTCGCCGTCGATTTCGATTTTGTCGTTGCCGGCATACTGGCCAAATACAACTTTATCGCCAATCTTAACGTCGACAGGACGAACTTCGCCGCTATCTAAGATACGACCGCTGCCTACTGCAACTACTTCACCTTGATTTGGTTTTTCTTGTGCAGAACCTGGCAGTAAAATACCACCAGCAGTGGTCTGCTCTTCTTCTTCGCGACGAACGATAACTCGGTCGTGTAGTGGGCGAACTTTCATATTGTGTATCTCCGATTATTTTCTCTTCAATAGTCTACAGTCACTTGCGAACTACAGATTTCCGCAATTGTTCATCATATTGTGCCTGAGGGATTGTTTTTCAAGGGGCAGGCTAAAATATAGCCCGTTTATTTTGGCTCCTGGTCGTTTTCCTTATCCAAGGCTTGGCTATCAATGCTCTTTTCATCAATGGCTCTTTCGTTAAAGGCACTTTCATCCACAGCCTCGCCTTCAATGATGTCGCCGCTTTGCATACCCTGCTGGTAATAAAAACCGCTAGCCTGTCCGCCCATTGGCGCAACGACCATTTTGCTGATTAAGCGGCTGACAAAAAGCGCTCTAATAGGTGGAATTAACCCGGCAAAGCCAATGACGTCGGTTATAAAACCTGGTGTTAGCAGCAGCGCACCAGAGACTGCCAGAATAATACCCTCGACAATTTCCTGGGCCGGCAGCTTGCCCTCTTCGAGTTTACGCTGACCCCGCCACAGGGTCGCAAAACCCTGCTCACGCAGCAGCTTGGCACCGACAACGGCTGTCAGCAGCACTAGGCCAATGGTGGCCATGGCGCCTATTTCAGTACCCACGGTAATTAATAGCCACATCTCGACCACGGGCATCACAACAAACAGTAAAAATAGAAAACGCATAGTGATTCCTTGGTTAGCTAGTCTCTTTATATCGAGTTATATCGAGCAGTATTAGGGAGTATTGGGGTAGTTTCCACTATTTCAACATCTGACGGAATAGCGTAGTCTTCGCCAATGAATGAGATTGAACCAGAGCAGCGGATTTATGCCGTGTTAGCGGCCATCCCATCTGGCACTGTTGTCACCTACGGACAGGTTGCCGAACTGGCCGGATTGCCAAGAGCGGCGCGGTTAGTAGGCAGAACTCTGAGCAAACTACCCGGCGATTCTACACTGCCATGGCACCGAGTCATTAATGCCAGTGGCCGTATTAGCCTGCCTGAAGATAGCCCGGGGTTTGCGCGGCAGAAAAAGCGCCTGCAAGAAGAAGATGTGGTGGTCACTGGTGGCCGTATAAATTTAAAAACGTTTAGGTGGCAGCCCTAATAAAGAGCATCGCCTAACAAAGAGCCTCGCCCAAGGAAAGTAAATGAGTTCTCCCAGTATCAAAGAGGCACTGCTAAACCGCCGCATGCTGATCTGTATCTTTACCGGCTTCGCCTCGGGTATGCCCCTGTATTTATTGATCTCTCTGGTGCCGGCCTGGCTGCGCACCGAAGGCGTTGGTCTTAAAGAGATTGGCTTCTTTGCCCTTATTGGCCTGCCCTACACTTGGAAATTCCTCTGGTCTCCCCTGCTCGATCGCTATCAGCTGGCACTATTTACCTTTAAACCGGGGCTGCGCCGCAGCTGGATGTTGGGCACTCAGATAGCGCTGCTTGCGGCCATTGCTGGGCTGGGCTTTTTTGACCCTACAACACAGTTATGGCCTATCGCCTGGTTATGTCTGCTAATTGCTTTTCTCAGTGCCACTCAGGATATTGTGCTGGACGCCTACCGCCGCCAGATACTGCCTGACGAAGAGCTGGGGCTGGGCAACTCTATTCATGTTAATGCTTACCGAGTTGCTGGATTAGTCCCCGGGTCACTGGCCCTAATACTGGCCGACACCTTGCCCTGGCAGTCGGTGTTTATGATTACCGCTGCCTTTATGGTCACGGGCATTGGCCTCACTCTCGCCATTAAAGAGCCAGAGCGCGCTGCGCGTCACCCAACGACCCTTAAGTCTGCCGTGGTGGAACCCTTTAAAGAGTTTTTCTCGCGGCAAGGGGTTAAGCAGGCGGCTCTGATACTGATCTTTATGTTGCTGTATAAGCTGGGCGACAGTATGGCCACTGCGCTGGCCACCCCCTTCTACTTGGATATGGGCTTTACTAAAACCGAAATTGGTCTGGTGGCTAAAAATGCCGCACTTTGGCCAATGATTATCGGGGGGATTTTGGGCGGCATACTGATGCTTAAAATCGGTATCAACCGCGCGCTGTGGCTATTTGGTTTGGTGCAGATTATCTCTATTCTGGGCTTTGCTGTGCTGGCCCGCGTTGGGGAAGGTATCGCCTTGCTGGCGCTGGTGATTAGCTTTGAATATCTGGGTGTTGGATTGGGCACAGCCGCCTTTGTGGCCTTTATTGCTCGTACCACTCACCCTGCTTTTGCCGCGACACAGTTTGCGCTGTTTACTGCTCTAACCGCAGTGCCACGTACGGTAGCCAGTTCGGCAACCGGTATTATTGTTGAGGGCGTGGGCTGGGAGAATTTCTTTTATCTGTGCACGCTGCTGGCGATTCCTGGGATGCTTTTACTGCTTAAAGTGGCGCCTTGGAGTGGGGATGGGAATGAGCCTGCTAGGGAGTAAGTCTTTCTAGTATTAGCTAAGAATTACCAAAATCGCGATACCCACCAGCCATGCAGTCATGGAACGGCGGAGTAGCGAGGTTACCTCGTTAATCTCTGCCTTATTGAGCGTTTCGCTTTCGGGGTCGGCCTGTTCAGATTTACCTAGGGCGCC
>CAJJAS010000055.1 GCA_905182245.1 gamma proteobacterium HTCC2207
TAACAATGCCGATAAATAGCAGGTAAAGGTACATGCGAGCTTCTGGATCCTGCCAGTAAAAGCTCAGGCGACGGTTGTGCCAGACCATATAATGCAGGGCGAAGTTAAGGCCGGAGATGATCATAAAAAAGATACAGATCGACATGATCAGGCCGCTATCAAAAAAGCCCATACTGGCATCATGGGTTGAAAAACCACCGATAGCCACGGTAGAAAAGCTGTGGCCAATGGCATCAAAGCCACTCATGCCGGCCGCCCAGTAAGCCAGGGCACAGGCGGCGGTTAGGGCCAGATAGATACGAAATAGCACATTGGCGGTTTCAGTAATACGTGGGGTCAGCTTGGAATCCTTAACTGGCCCTGGAGTTTCTGCGCGGTAAATTTGCATGCCACCGACACCCAGCATGGGCAAAATCGCCACGGCAATTACCACGATACCTATACCACCGAGCCACTGAAGCTGTTGACGATAGTAGAGAATAGATTTTGGAAGATCGTCTAGGCCAGAGATAACGGTGGCGCCTGTTGTGGTGAGTCCAGAGACTGACTCAAACAGGGCATCCATAAAGCTCAGCTGGAGCGCCTCGGCCAACATCAACGGTAAAGCTCCAAACGTACTTAGTACCAACCAGAAAAATACCGTCACAATAAAGCCATCTCTGGTGCGCAGTTCGCCGGCACTATTTCGCGACGGCAAATAAAAGGCCATACCAACAATGAGGGTAATGGAAAAAGCTGAAAGAAAGGTGGAAGCGGTTTTCTCGTCAAACATCCAGCCGACAAAAATAGGCGTGAGCATCGTCAGGCTGAATATCATTAGCAGCATGCCAAGAACCCGAGTGATAACAGCAAAATGCATAGCGTCTTAGGCCCTAGAAAAAGGAGAAGTTAACGGCAAACAACTTCTCGACCGCTTTGGTGTTTTCTTTATCAACCACAAATACAATCACATGGTCGTCGCTCTGAATGACGGTGTCATGGTGAGCAATAATGACCTCACCATTGCGCACTAGCGCCGCCAATGTAGACCCCGGCGGTGATTTAATATCACCGATTGCGCGGCCTATTACCTTTGAGCTTTTTGCATCGCCATGGACAATAATTTCTAGTGCTTCTGCAGCACCACGTCGAAGTGAGTGCACGCTAACGGTGTCTCCCCTGCGCACATGGGTAAGCAGTGAGCTTGTGGTTGCCTGCTGTGGTGAGATGGCAATATCAATCTCTCCACCCTGCATTAGGTCTGCATACACTGGGTTGCTGATCAGGGTCATTACCTTCCGTGCCCCCAGTCGCTTGGCCAGCAATGAGGCCATAATATTAACTTCGTCGTCATTGGTGAGCGCCAGAAATACATCGGTCTTGTCGATATTCTCATCGAGCAGTAATTCCTGATCTGTCGCCGAGCCTTTTAATACCACGGCTCTATTTAGCTGTTCAGAAAGGAATCCCGCGCGGCTGGCAGAGAACTCAATAATCTTAATATTGTAATCGTCTTCGAGGGCCTTGCTCAGGCGATAACCAATATTGCCGCCACCGGCAATCATCAGTCGACGGTAGGGTTTTTCTAGGCGGCGTAACTCGCTCATTACCTTGCGAATGTTTTTCTTGGCGGCGATAAAGAACACCTCATCGCCGTCTTCGATCACTGTGTCACCCACGGGGAATAGCGCACTATCTTTGCGGAAAATCGCAGCTACTCGGGCGTCAACATTGGGCATATGTTCTTTCAATGTGCGCAGCTCTTGGCCAACCAGCGGACTATTAGCCACTGCTCTCAAGGCGACTAACTGCAGTGCGCCATCGGCAAAATCCAAGACCTGAAGTGCGCCGGGCTGTTCTACTAGCTTACGGATGTAATCGGTAACCACCTGCTCGGGCGTAATCATCACGTCTACCGGCATATTTTTGTCATTAAACAGCAGGTTTTTATATTTGGGGTTGGTGTAATTTTGCGCACGAACGCGGGCAATTTTGGTCGGGGTGTGAAATAGCGAGTAGGCTACCTGACAGGCAATAATATTAATCTCGTCGCTATTGGTGACCGCGACCAGCATATCAGCATCTTCAATGCCGGCTCTCACCAGTACATCCGGATAGGCGCCAGTGCCAATTACCGTGCGAATATCAAGCCGATCCTGCAGCGCGCGCAGTGCGTTTTCGTTGATATCCACAACAGTGATATCGTTGTATTCGCGGGCTAAATTTTCTGCCAGGGTTGCGCCAACTTGGCCAGCGCCGACTATTACTATTTTCATTAATATCCCGAGTCGCTTATATCAAAGCTTTCTGAGTCTTGAGTAATAAAAACCATCGTTGCCGTTGACCAGCGGAAATAGCTGTCGGCCATGGTCTGTGGCTATTCCCCAAGCGGCATCAATCTTCAGTATTTCTGCGTCATTCTGTGAGGCAATAAAATTCTTAATAATCTGTTCGTTCTCGTCTGGCAGTACCGAACAGGTTGCATAGACTAAGATGCCACCTGGTTTCAGGGTCTGCCATAGGCTGGTCAATATCTTCGTCTGGATCGCAGCTAGCTTATCAATATCTGCAGGTTTGCGCAGTATTTTGATATCCGGGTGTCGGCGAATCACGCCCGTGGCTGAACAGGGTGCATCTATCAGTATGCGGTCATAGGTATTGCCGTCCCACCAGCGCTCCAAATCATTGGCATTGGCGGCCTTTAGGTCGGCTTTTAACTGAAGTCGGGCTAAGTTTTCCTCAACGCGAATTAGGCGACGCTGCTCAAGATCGATCGCCAACAGTGACTCTAGATCTGGCGCGCTCTCAAGAATGTGGCAGGTCTTGCCGCCGGGGGCGCAGCAGGCATCTAATACCCGCTGTCCTTTGTCGAGCATTAGTAGCCCCGCCGCTAACTGTGCCGCCTCATCCTGAACGCTGACATGGCCGTCTTTGAAATTAGGCAGGTTGTTAACGTCACAAGGCGCCTCAAGCACAATGCCCTGAGGACTATACTCGGCGGCGCTGGCGGATATGCCCGCAGCAGTCAGACAGTCGAGGTAGTCCTGACGCGATGTGCGCAAGGCATTCACGCGCAGAGTCATGGGGGCGCGCTCATTGTTGGCGGCAACGATCTGTGTGGCTATTTCTTCTGGCCAGGAATCATTGATTTTCTTTAGTAGCCATTTTGGATGAGCCGTCTGAAAAACCGCATTGTCAGACTGGCTGTCCAGAAGCTCCTGCTGCTGACGCTGGAAATTGCGTAGCACGGCATTGACCAAGCCTTTTGCCCAGGGCCGATTGAGTTTGGTTACGGCAGATACTGTTTCATTGATAATGGCATGTTCAGCGATGCGCATATGCATGAGCTGATAGAGCCCGCAGGCTAGAAGGCCTTGAATTTCTAACTCCTTCTCGCGCAGTGGCTTTTGAATTAG
>CAJJAS010000056.1 GCA_905182245.1 gamma proteobacterium HTCC2207
ACTGTTTATGGGCGCAAACCTGTGGTGGAAATACTTCAGGACCCGAGCCTGAAAATCTATCGCGTGCACCTCGCTGATTCCAATCGCGGTGGCGGTATTATTGATGAGATTACTCAGCTAGCAGCCAAGCGTAATATTGAAGTCTGTTTTCATAGCCGCGCTGAACTGTCGCGTATCTCACGCAATAGCAAACAGGATCAAGGCGCTGCCTGTGATATTCATTGCCCCGGTTACCTACCCTACAAGCAGGCATTAGAAACCAATCTTTCCGGCACATTGATTGCCCTAGATGGCGTAACCAATCCACAGAATCTGGGAATGATTATTCGCAGTGTTACCGCCAGTCCTGCCTATGGTTTATTGCTGCCTAGCAAGGGTACCGCAGATATCTCACCTCTAGTGATTAAGGCCAGTGCTGGCACCTTATTTAAGGGCAATATCTTACGCTGTGATTCGCTATTAACGGCTCTTAAAGACTTTCAACAGCAGGGTTATGAGATATGTACATTGTCTTCTCATGACGCCACACCCATTGCCGACTTTGCACCCACTGGGCCAGTTATATTTGTACTGGGCAATGAGTCTGAAGGGGTGAGTAAAGAGATTGCCGCACTGAGTGATCACCGTATTGGCATTCCCATGGCGAATGGGGTTGAGTCTCTGAATGTGGCCGTTACTGCGGCGTTGATTGCATTCAAGCTTTAGAGCTCATTATTACGGGACGCTGAGGCTTATGGTTGCGGACAGCTCAGGGCTCATTATTACGAGAAGCTCGGGGCTGGCGGCATTACGAAAAAGCTAGGCTTCCGTAATGTCGCCCCGGACATGCCACAGGGGCGAGAACAGCGCGGTTAACACCGCGACGCTAAAGCTAGCGGCAGCGATCACCGTGAAGGTTGAGCTCAGCCCGATACTCTCTACAGTGACACCACAGACCCAGGCTCCCAAGGGCGCGCCACCAAATAGACAGAGTTGGTAGACCGAAGCCGCTCTTGAGCGAACCTCATGGGATACCTGATTATGCAAAATAGTCCGGCCCAATGTCATGGACAGGCCAGAGAAGAATCCCCAGACATAGACCACCGGAAACAGGATCCACATGCTCGGCACAGTAGCAATAATACCCACCAGACTGCCGCGCAATAAGAAGCTTATAACCATTAGCCTACCCGGGCGATTAAACATTTTACTGCGTTTCATCACACCAAAATTTGCACTGACGATGCCCAGAGAAAATACAATCTGTAAGGTCGCATAGAGCCCTGCCCCTCCGTCATAAAGCTCCCGAGCAATCAGTGGCATGCCCACCAAATAGACGCCGAAGGCCAAAAAGCCGGTGGCAAATACAATCATTAATAGGTGCAACAAGCCTTTATCATCACGGAATATTTGTAGCCCTTCGCCCAATTCTTTCCAGCTGTGCTTGAGAGTTTTCTTCTCAACGACCGGTTTTACACCACCTACGGGAGCGGGATGGCTTCGCCTTATTAGCACTGAGCTGATCACAAAGATGACCATCTGGAATAGCAGTAACTGGGGCAGACTCACAATATCGAGCTGTCCAGCAATCCAAAAGCCAATACCCTGAGCAATAAACTGGGTCATCATGACCTTGGCCACGGTCTGATGCATAATTTCTGGGGCGGCATAACCGAGCAAGCTCTCGCGGGCCGGCTGCACAAATGCAGAGATAGTGCCGAAGGCCACACCAAATAACAGCAACAGGGTAAAGGTGAGTTCACCGGTCAGCACAGAGGCCAGAATAAGACCCAGTGGTAACAGGTAAACCAGATACAGCAGCGACAACCAGGTACCGCGATGACGGCGATCTGAGGCTATGCCGCCGGGCAAAAGAAACAGTAAATTAGGCAGTAAAACCGCCATTTGAGCCAGGCCCAAACGACTGGGGGATTCCATTAGCACACCCACTACTAACCAGGGATACAGCACCTTGTGCAGCCCCATGGCAAGATTACTTGTGCCTATGGTTGCCAGAAAGTATCGGAAGGAAAAACTCTGGGTCGACGCTTTCTGTGACGTCACCTAGCGAAATCGCTTGCGCAGATAGGCGATCATCCAGCCTAGCATTGCAGCGGCACCAATAATTAACATCAGTCCGCCGAGCATAAACATTAGGTTAGCGGTCATGGTGGAGACGGGAACATCATAAACTTTGACGGCCATGAGCAGAAATGCCAGACAGCCAAGCATGGATGCTATCCAAGCCGAGCGCTGTCTTATTTCTTTTTTTAACTTGGCCATTGATTAACCTTTCTGATTTTTTAATTTTTGTTGGTCTGTTGGTTGGGTAAGTGCTTAGCCAACCTCTTTCAGCCATTCGCAGCGAATATTAATATTCGACTGATTGGGCACATGAGCCGCATCACTGGTTTCAAAGACAAATGAATGCAGCCCCGACATTTCTGTTTCAAGATGCACCGTCGCGGAGACCCAGTACATTTTGCGCAGTAAATTTTCAAACTGCTCGAGCCAGTATTTCCACTCGTGTTCTACCCCCTGATAGGAGGCGCCGAAATGCATCACTTCGGTACTTAAATTTATATCGGTCGTAGTCTTTTCTGGCAGAGAAAACATCTCTCGGTTGACCAGCGTCCATGACTCTGCCGAGGGCAACTCGAGCATGGCTTCGCGATTACTACGCCGATGTTCGCTAATATCTACCAAGGCTACATCTTTAATACAGCCGTACACCACTGACTCAGATTGAATATCCATATTCCCTTCCCTGTTATCCTAACGTGTTTAAATACTCCAAAAATCCCGCTTCGTCCAGCACCGGAATATCCAGTGACTGAGCCTTGGTCAATTTCGAACCTGCCCCCGGCCCTGCCACTACCTGTGAGGTTTTGGCGGAAACACTGCCGGCAACCTTGGCACCCAGTGCCTGCAAACGATCTTTGGCTTCGGCACGACTCATTATTTCCATGCCGCCGGTAAGCACCCAGGTCTGGCCTTTTAGGGGCTGAGAGGCCTGAGCATTCTGGTCTATATCGGCCCAGTTTACCCCAGACTCACGCAGTGCCTGAATAATAGACAGATTATCCGGATTGCTGAAAAAATTAACAATATGCTTAGCGACCACTGGACCAATATCGTCGACGTCTAACAGCTGCTCTGCATCGGCTTCGATCACCGCTTCTAATGAGCCAAAATTGTTCGCTAAGGTCTGTGCCGTCGCCTCGCCCACTTCTCTAATACCCAACGAATATAAAAATTTAGCGAGGGTGGTTTCTTTACTGGCAGTTATCGCGGCGGTTAAGTTGGTTGCCGACTTATCCGCCATGCGTTCGAGGCCTAATAGCTGATCCACTTTTAATTCAAAGAGGTCGGCCACTGAATAAATAGACCCAGCATCGACTAACAGCTCAACTAACTTGTCACCGAGGCCATCAATGTCCATGGCCTTGCGTGAGGCAAAATGTTTTATCGCTTCTTTAATCTGAGCGCCACAGAAAAGGCCGCCGGTGCAGCGGGCAACCGCTTCACCTTCGGCGCGTTTTACCGAGGACTGACAGACTGGGCAACGCTCGGGAAATACAATTACCTGAGCATCTTCCGGGCGTTTTTCTAATATCACTTTGACGATTTGGGGAATCACATCACCGGCACGGCGAATAATTACGGTATCGCCAATGCATACACCCAGTCGTTTTATTTCGTCGCCATTGTGCAGGGTAGCATTGCTTACGGTAACACCGCCGACAAAGACCGGCGCTAGACGTGCGACTGGTGTTATTGCCCCAGTGCGACCCACTTGAAATTCCACATCGAGCAGTTTGGTCATTTCTTCCTGGGCGGGAAACTTTCGGGCTATGGCCCAACGCGGCGCCTTGGCCACAAAACCTAAACGCTGCTGCAGGGCCAGGTTGTTAACTTTGTAAACGATGCCATCAATATCATAGGTCAGCTGGTCACGGCGTTCGGCCATGGCGCTGTAATAGTCTTCACAGGCGGCAATACCAGTAACGGCCACGACATGTTCATTAATTTTAAAGCCCCAACCGCCAAGTGTCTCGAGCATATGGGTGTGGCTATCTGGGGTTACCTCAGCCTCAAACTGGCCCACGGAATAGGCACACATTTCTAGGGGACGGCTGGCGGTTATTTTTGAATCCAGCTGCCTAAGACTTCCCGCCGCTGCATTGCGTGGGTTAACAAAGGTTTTTTCGCCGGCGGCGATGGCTTTGGCATTCAGTGCATCAAAGCCCGGACGAGGCAGATATATTTCGCCACGCACTTCAAGTAATGAAGGAATATTGTCGCCGCGAAGTTTGAGCGGAATACTTTTGATGGTGCGTACATTGGCGGTTATATCTTCGCCGACTGAACCATCACCACGGGTTGCACCTCGCACGAGCTGCCCATTTTCATAGAGCAAACTCACCGCAACACCATCGAGTTTTGGCTCGCAGGCAAATTCTATTTCTGTGGGGTTTTTTAGGGCAGCGTAATTTAAACGGTCTTTAACGCGGCGATCAAAGTCTTCGAGTTCTACATCACTAAAGGCGTTTTCTAGGGACAGCATGGCCACGGTGTGGCGTACCTGAGTAAAGGATTCTAACGCCTTGCCACCGACACGCTGACTGGGGGAGTCTTCACTAAGCAGCTCGGGATACTGGGCTTCAATGGCCTGTAGCGCGCGCATTTGACGGTCGTATTCGCTGTCCGGAACCGAGGGATCGTCCAGAACATAGTAGCGGTGATTATGCTGGTTTAACGCATCTTTGAGATGTTCATACTCCCTTAGAACATCGTCTGGAATTTGCTGCATATTGTCGCCGTGGTAATTCAGCTACTTTGGTCGCGTCGAACTGACACATCCCGGGCACGCTGTCGGTAGTGGTCAATGGTGTTTCGCGTCATTGAACTGCGCGACTCATCCATTACATTTAGCTTCAAGTCGCCAACTATACTGTCAACCGCTTCAATCATAATATTGAGGGCGTCGACAGGGTCTTCTATATCGTCCAGTGCCATAAATAATGTGACGCCTGGAACCTCGAGATCACTCATGGTATTTAAATCAAAGGTGCCGGGGTTAACCAGATTTGCCATGCTAAACAGCACGGGACCGGAGCCATCATCACTGAGGTGACGATGGAAAATTTTCATGGCGCCATAGCGAAGGCCTGCACTGAGCACTGCATCCAATAACTGCTGGCCAGCAACCTTTTCGCCCTTGCTCGCCATCAAATGAATAACCAGAACTTCTTCAGGTTGGGTATTTGGTTTTTCGGCCGATTTTTGAGGCTGAGCTTGCTCAGTTAATTCGGCTCGCTGACGCTCATAGATTGAGTTATCCAGATCAAACACTTCCTGCTCTGGCTCGCGATCAAAACCGAAACCATTGGAGCGTCGCAAGCTATCTTCTACTTGCTGAATATCGCCCTCGTCACGAATACCAATAACCCGGGCTCGGCCCGAGGGAAACTGGCTTGCTTCTAATGCATCCAACTCTTCGCGGGTAACATCCTGAGCGGAGGACTTACGCAATTTGCGCGATGACATCTGTAAATTTTCATAACGGTTGCGCTTTATACGCCGCGCACCATCAAGAATAATGGCGAGAATAACCAATACGCCAACAACAATGAGTACTTCACGGGGGCCAAAATAATCCATATTTATAGCTTACTCAATAATTTAACGTTATCAGGCATCGGCTAATTCAGCAGCCTGATTTACATCTACAGTGACCAGTCTAGATACGCCTGGTTCATGCATAGTGACACCCATCAACTGATTTGCCGCTTCCATGGAAATCTTGTTGTGAGTAATAAAAATAAACTGCACCTCGGATGACATCTCTTTAACCATGGCAGCATAGCGGCCCACGTTGGCGTCATCTAGGGGGGCATCAACCTCATCGAGCATACAAAACGGTGCCGGATTAAGTTTAAATATAGCAAATACCATGGCGATTGCCGTCATTGCTTTTTCACCACCAGAAAGTAGGTGAATCGAGGCATTCTTTTTACCCGGTGGTCGGGCCATCAATGTGACACCTGTATCTAACAGGTCGTCGCCTGTCATTTCCAAATACGCATGGCCACCGCCAAACAGTTTCGGGAATAAGGATTGCAGGTGACCATTGACTAAATCGAAGGTCTCTTTAAAGCGCGTGCGGGTTTCGCGATCAATTTTCTGTATGGCATTTTGTAATGTGTTGAGCGCTTCTTCTAATTCAGCATTTTGCTGATCTAGATAATCTTTGCGCTCGGACTCAATTTTATACTCATCGATGGCGGCCAGGTTAATCGGCCCAAGACGCGAGATACGATTACCAATTAGCTGAAGTTGCTCTTCCCAATCCACTAGGTCTGCATCGACAGCAAGGCTTTCCAGTAAGGTTGGCAGGTCGGCTTCTTTCTCGGCTATCTGCTCTTCAATGGTGCGGCTTAGCGTGCTGATTTCTTGCGCTGCAATGCGGCGCTCTTCGAGCTTAACTCGCACTGCCTGAATTTCAATTTCCAGCTCGCCGCGCAGTTTTTCCTGCTCGCGCATCTGGTGCTCTACCGACTCAACACCGGCTCGGGCTTCAGTTAATTCAGCGTCGACTAAGAGGCGCGCTTCGAGCTGGGCTTCGAGCTCGACTTTATAACCTTCAGTGGGATCTTCTTTAATATTGAAGGCTTCACGAAGCTGTTGGCGACGCTCTTGAAGACGCTCAACCTGAGTTTCAAGGCGACCAATACCCTCGCGGATAGAATTTAGCTGGGTCTTCAATGAGCCTTCACGCATGGCTAACTCTTGACGACGATCACGATCATGGAGGGCAGTCTGGCGTACCTCATCAAGTTCGCTGCGACACAGGTCACGCTGCTTCATCAATGCTTCGCGCTGCACGGTATCTGCGTCCATCTTTTCGATGGACTCTTGCAAAATGACTCGCGCTTTGGCCAGATTTTCCTGCTCGGTCTCGGTTTGTTGCTGTACCTCAGTAAGCTCAGTTTCAGCGCGCTCTTTACGGGCCTTGTACTGCTCTATCTGAACTTCAAAACCGCTGAGCTTGGAACGCATCTCGGCATAGCTATTCTGCTGCTGGGCAACATTGCTGGCAATTTCCTGACGGGTGGCTTCAAGACTGCGCAGGCGTTGCTCGTTGCCCTGGCGCACATCTTCAAGCTCGATCACTTTTTCGTTGAGCTGCACAGTCTCTTGGCTGATGGCTTCTAGCTCTTGCTTGCGCTTTAACACACCAGCAGTGGCGTCTTTGTCTCGTGCCACACGCAACCAGTTGCTACCCAACCAGATACCTTCACGGGTAACCACGGATTCGATAGCCGATAATGTTGGCTGTAACTTTAGTGCGTCTGCCAGACTTTCGGCAGCATAGACATTGGCCATGAGTGCCTGAGCGGAATCACCGGTTACCAGGTCGCTGAGCAGCTGGCCTTTATTACCGGAGGTTGCTGTTGTAGAGGCTTTACCGATAAGGAGTAATTCGCCCTTTTTAAAGTCATCGAGTAGGCCGATATTGCTGGCGATATCATCGACTGCAATCGCTTGGAGATAGCTGCCCAATACTGTTTCTGCTGCCACGTCCCAACCACTGGCGGCTACCACTGAATCTGCTAGCCGGGGTTTGTCGCCCAGACCTTTGGCGGCTAACCACTGCTTCTCAGCATCGTCGCCCATGGCGGCCTGCTGCAGGGCTTCGAGAGATGCCTGACGGCCTTTTAATGTTTGCTGACAACTGCGGGCTTCGTCATGTTCTGCCGCGGCGATTTTTTCTTGGCCGCGCAGGGTTTCAATGTCTTGGCCGTTTTCAATGCGCTGGGTATCAATCGCGTCTCGGGCGAGCTTAGACTCGGCGAGCATTTCTTGAATACGCGCCATCTCTTCTTCGGCGGGACTGGCTTGAAAGCTGTTGGCTTCATTAGACAGAGCTTGCTGGCGTTCGGTTAGGCGACGTAGCAACTGTTCCAAATGCTGAATGCGCGACTGCTGCACCTCTGCCTGCTGGCGAGGGCTAGCTGATGTCTGGTTAAACTCATCCCAGGCCTGCTGCCAATTTTGCATGGCCAACTCGGCGGACTGTAATGCTTCTGCGGAGATAGCTTCAGCTTTGCTGGCTTCTTCCAATCCCGGAACCAACTCATTGAATTCTGCATCCCAACCGGCGGCTTTTTGGCGGTCGGTATTGAGATGCTCTTCAGCTTCGGTAAAGTTACGTTCGGTTTGTTCTAAATCTTTGTGCAACTCTTGGGCGCGCTGCTGCGCGTGTTCGATGGCCTGTTCGATGCGGGCAACATCGCCGCCAATTTTGTAGAACCTTGCCTGCACTTCATTCAGGGCATCACCCTGATCGGTAAACTGGGTACGCAACTTTTCAATGCTGGTGTCGCAGGCACTGCGTTGGGTAATCACTTTTTCTAGCTCAATTTCGAACCCGCCGATCACCTGCTTTTGCTCGCTGGCAGAGGCATCGTAACCACGCCACTTTAGGGCCAGTAATTCAGCCGAGATCTGGCGTTCGTCTTTTTTGTATTCAGAGTATTTTTCTGCGGCCTTGGCCTGGCGCTCAAGACGCCCAAGCTGACGACCCAGCTCATCGCGGATATCCGTGAGGCGCTCAAGATTTTCCATGGTGCGGCGAATGCGGCCTTCGGTTTCACGACGGCGTTCTTTGTATTTAGAAATGCCTGCGGCTTCTTCAATATAGATGCGCAGTTCTTCGGGCTTGGCTTCGATGAGCCGCGAGATCATGCCCTGCTCAATAATCGCATAGCTACGCGGCCCAAGCCCTGTACCTAGGAAGATATCGGTGATATCACGACGGCGACATTTGCTGCCATTTAAATAGTAATTAGACTGCCCATCACGGGTCACTTTGCGCTTGATACCAATTTCACTGTAAGCGGCGTATTCGCCAACAATGGTACCGTCGCTATTATCAAAAATTAATTCAATCGAGGCCTGACCTACGGGTTTACGCCCACCAGAACCGTTGAAAATAACATCGGTCATAGACTCGCCACGGAGGTTCTTGGCAGAGCTTTCGCCCATTACCCAGCGCACGGCGTCGATAATATTCGACTTGCCGCAGCCATTCGGGCCAACAACAGCGCAGAGGTTGCTTGGGAAGTAAACGTTGGTTGGGTCCACGAAGGATTTGAACCCAGCTAATTTGATCGATTTAAGCCGCATGTTTAGTCATTTCTGTTTATGTTCGGTCAAGTCCGTTGGCCGCAGGATTGCATAACAATAAGCGTAGAATTCTACACGCTCTGCGCGCGGCAGTCACTACACAGCTAAGGTCTTTGGCGGTTAATATTCAGGGTTTTTAGCTGTTGGCTTGAGGCCAAATCGAAGCCATCAGAAACTGCTTCCCAGTCACCGGACTGAGGTGTGGCGGAACCACTTGCTGAGAGCCGCGCCACGAGGCGAATACGACTGACACTGGAGAGATTCTGGCCTGCCATTAGGGCATCTTTATCACTCAATGTAATGCTGATAGGAAGATCGCCGGCGCGCAGCTTACGCGCGGCCAGAGGCATGGGTGGCCCGGTTTCACGGACTGCGGCCACAAACACTAGCTGGTCTTGACTGAAGGGGACGTCGGGGCTGATGCTAATGGCTATTTTTACGGTCGTTACGGCCTCTGCACTCGATGCCTGCTGCGCGTCTTTATCATCAATAAGTGGATTATCTAGATCCGCTAATGCTGCAATAACCAGATTGACCCGTTCAATACCCGACTGCAATGCCTGCCAGGTGGGGCTGGTCGGATCCATTCCTCGACGGGCACCTTCCCAGTAGGTAATGGCAAGCTTGAATTCACGATTCTCAAAGGCCTGAATGCCTTTTAAACCGAGCACAGTTTGGTTATTGGAATCCGCGGCAAAGGCCTGATCCAATGCAGTGATCACCCGATCGGTAAAGCGACTGCCGTCCACTAAAAATAATGCTTCGGCATACTGAGCTAGCAGAAAGCTATCGCCGGGCTCTACCTCAATGGCTGAGGCAAAATATTTGCTCGCGGCAAGAATATCCCCCTTCGCAATAGAGGATTGGGCGAGCATGGCCCAGTAGTAAATATTGTCCGGCCGCTGCTCCACTCGCTCGGCGATAGCGGCGATTAACTCGGCATTCCAATCCGCTGCCTGCTGCTCGGTGGTTTGCTCGGCAGCTAGGTTCATAAGACGTTTAATATTCTCATCATCTTCCGCCCCTATTTTCTGATAGGTAAAGAAGGTGGTCGACGCGACAAGCAACAGTAAAACCGGCACCAGCCAGAGACCCTGCTTGTTTACTCGGTCAGCCAGGCCAGACTCGGCCTCGGTGTTGCGCAGTAATAGCTGCTGGGCATCGGTGATCAGACGCTGGTATTCCGCCTCATCAATCTCAGCTCTATCTAGCTGCTGCTGAAACTGTGCCTGCTGTTCTTTAAACAGGTCGACGTTGGCCTGCTGGCGCATGACTGCAATGCTCTCACTTCCATCCCCAGCGCTACTTCCCTCGTCACTGTCTCGAACAATAAAGGGATAGAGTACAAAGGCACTCGCCCCTATCAGTAACAGTACTATCGTGAGTATCATTGTTGGTTTTCCTTGTCGCCGAGCAGCTCAGCCAAGCGCTGTTGATCGCTGGTATTTGAGGGCGATTCTTTGTTAACTTTTGGCACTTCTTTATTGGCTGTAGGCACCTCTTTGTCGGCTAATGGCTTTGGCTGGCGGTTATGGCGCAGCAAAATCAGCAAACCCAACAGCACGACTAGCACGGGGGAACCCCACAGCAGCCAGGTGTTTTTATTGACTTCGGGGCGGTACAGAATAAATTCTGAATAGCGAGATTTGAGGTAGTCTTTAATCTGTTTGTCGGTCATCTGCTCTTCGAGCATACGCTGAATTTCGCGACGTAAGTCTTGGGAAATCGGCGAATTAGAGTCTGCCAGATTTTGATTTTGGCACTTTGGACAACGCAGCTCTTGAAGCAGCTGGTGGTATCGCGGACGCAGGGACTCATCAGAAAACGCGACAACTTCTGCACCTTTTATTGCTTCAGGGCTTTCTATTACTTCAGTGCTGGCCGCAAAAGTGAACAGAGACAGCAATACCAGAATGGCTAACCTCATTGCTCGGCACCTGTTATCTGCTCATAAATAGCGCGAAACTCAGATTCCCAAACTCGATCGTCAACCACACCCACTCGACGGTGTCGGATAATGCCATCGGCATCCACAAGGTAGGTTTCCGGTGCGCCATAAACGCCTAAATCAATGCCTAAACTGCCCTTGGCATCGAAGATATTAAACTGGTAGGGATCGCCCCGCTCGGCCAGCCATGCCAGTGCTCCAGCACGCTGATCTTTGT
>CAJJAS010000057.1 GCA_905182245.1 gamma proteobacterium HTCC2207
GGCTTTCCATCGAGAAAGCCTGCAATATTCTCCGCTAGCTGATTAATCAATGTCTGTCTCGCTTCCTGCGCCACCCAGGCGCAGTGAGGCGTAACAATAAGATTGGGAATAGCTTGATCTAATAGCAGATTGCCATCAACCGGCGGCTCAACGGTCAATACATGGGTTGCTGCACCGGCAATATTCCCATTGATCAAGGCCTGCTTTAAGGCCGCCTCATTAACAATACCGCCACGAGCACTGTTGATCACAATCGTAGAATCTTTCATCAGCGCGAACTGCGCCTCGCCAATTAAATCTGTCGTGTCCGGCGTCAACGGGCAGTGAATACTGACCACATCTGCACGGCTCAAAAACGTATCAAAGGCAACGCGCTCAATCCCGGAACTGTGAGTGCGACCCGGCAACCCAGCAAAAATAACCTGCATCCCAAAAGCCTCGGCAATTTTGGCCACACCCATGCCCAACTCACCTGCCCCAACAATGCCCATTACCTTGCCGCTCAACTCGCGTACGGGAAAATCCATAGAACAAAAAAACCGGCTCTCCTGCCAGCGACCACCCACGGCCGTCTCATGGTAAGCCTCCAGCTTGGTCGTCAGTGCAAGAATCAATGCCCAGCAATGCTGAACAACCGAGCCCGTGCCATAACCAATGGCATTACTCACCACAACATCCTGCAATCGAGCCGCCTCGAGATCCACCTGATTGGTACCGGTCGCCATCAGAGCAATCAACTTTAGGCGCGGCGCCTGATTGATGGCCAACGCCGATACCATGGCCTTATTGGTCAGCACAATATCTGCATCAGTGATGCGTTCAGCGACCTGCTGATCAGAGCAATCTGGGTAAAGCGTCCAGCTAATCGGCAGGTTATGGAGAGGACTCAAATCAAGAGAATCTGGGCCAAGGCTGTCACAGTCGAGAATTACGCCATTCATGGTTTTTACTGCTTGGTTGTTTGGATAGGGAATTGTAATTGAAAACCACTGGGGCGGGTCATCTATAGGGGAGATTTAAACAATCATTAGTCGCCTTATTCGTCTCCTAAGGCCAACTATTCCCGACATTCGGTACCGAATCTATCTTCAGCTAATAATCGGCGATACCCTATAAACTTGGCGTGCAAAACCGCATAATAGCGCCCTGCTCAAACCCACTGTTTAATAATAATGCTCAGAGACAACATTTAAGATGACATCATCATTATTTGATCTATACGATAAGACGGTGCTTCGCCATCCCATGGCGTCACTATTTGCAGTTATTGCCCTCACCATTGCTATGGCGTTTGGCCTGCCGAACTTTAAGTTGGATGCCTCTGCGGACTCCCTGACCCTAGAACATGACGATGATCTGAACTTCTTCCGCGAAGTGGTGCAGCGCTATGGCAGCGACAACTTTCTAATTGTGACCTTTTCGCCCAAATCCGGCGATCTGTTCGATGACACAAATCTTGAAACCCTAAAAGCTCTCCGTGAAGATCTGGCTACCATTGATGGTATTGAAGGCATTTTATCCATGCTCGATGTGCCGTTGCTCTACAGCCCTATGGTTGCTGTTGCAGACCTCAAAGAAGAGCTAAACACCTTGCTCAGTGAGGGTGTTGATAAGCAGCTGGCCAAGCAAGAATTTCTTAATAGCCCAATTTACAAAGACGTGATTCTCAGCGCCGATGGCCAGACCACTGGTTTACTGGCAACTCTGGCTCTCGACGAGACCTATCTGCAGTTAGTCACCGCAAGGGACGATCTGCGCCTAGTCCGTGACACCCAGGGTTTAACCCCAGAGCAGGAAATTGAGCTAGAGAAGGTAAGTTTAGAGTTTCTTAACTATCGCACCATTAAGGCGGCTCAGGATCACCAGCGTGTGGCTGAGGTGCGGGCGCTAATTACCGGTTACCGCGATAACGCCACAATATTTCTCGGTGGGCCAGATATGATCACCGCGGATATGGTCGACTTTATCAAGAGTGATCTGGTGGTTTTTGGCACCGGCATACTGTTATTTATTATCGCCACGTTGGCGCTGATTTTCCGCCAGATTCGCTGGGTAGTATTGCCATTGGCAACCTGCACCTTTTGCCTGATTACTATCCTTGGGTTTCTAAGCTGGATCGATTGGCGCCTCACCGTTATCTCGTCTAACTTCGTCTCTCTACTGTTAATTATCACATTGGCCCTGACCATTCACCTGATCGTGCGCTATCGGGAACTCCAGAGCCAAAAGCCCGATGCCACCCAGCATCAGCTGGTCAGCGAAACCGTTGTTTCTATGGCAAAGCCCTGCCTGTATAGCGTACTGACGACCATCGTTGCCTTTATGTCGCTCGTGGTCAGTAACATTCGCCCGGTTATCGACTTCGGCTGGATGATGACCATGGGTATTAGCCTGGCCCTAGTGGTTACCTTCGTGGTTATTCCTGCGGGCATGATGCTGTTCGGCAAGGGCAAGAATGCCGGTGAAAACGACAATTCCGCCGCCATCACCACCAAATTTTCGCAGTTTACTGAGCATAACGGCACCCTGGTGCTACTGATCGCCACGGCCCTAACAGCCCTCTCTATTTACGGCGTGTCTCGATTAGAAGTAGAGAACCGCTTTATTGATTACTTCCGCGCTGACACTGAAATCTATCAGGGTATGGAAATAATCGACACCGCTATGGGCGGCACGACGCCGCTTGATATTATTATTCAGGCACCGACCTTTGCCGCCATAGAAACCACTGCTTTTGATGATGGCACTGAAGCGAGTGCTGAATATGGTTATGAGGATTCTGGCTACGAGGATGCCGATGAATATTCTGACGATGGCTATGGCGAAGCTGATGGTTATGGCGATGATGACGGTTATGGCGATGAACTATCCTTCGAAGAAGCGCCTGCCGAAGATGCCCTCAAAGACACTTACTGGTTCTCGTCGACTGGCCTTGCAGATCTGGCTAAGTTGCAGACCTTTATTGATGCCCAGCCAGAAGTCGGCAAGGTTAGCTCCCTGGTACAGATTTATGATGTAGCCAGTGATCTAAGCGGCCACAAGCTTAACGACTTTGAAATTGCCTTTATGCGCAAGAGCCTGGGTCCAGATATCTATCAACAGATGGTGGCGCCCTACCTGATTGAAGACCTTGATGAGGCACGAATTCAGTTGCGCGCCATGGAGACCGGTGGTGAGTTGCGCCGCGCCGACCTGCTTAAAAAGATCAATGATTATGCCGTGAATGAAGTGGGCATCGCCCAGGAAGATATTCGTTTTACCGGCATACTGGTGCTGTACAACAATATGCTGCAGAGCCTGTATCGCTCACAGATACTGACCCTCGGCGCTGTATTTGTGGGTATTATGCTGATGTTTTTAGTGCTGTTCCGCTCCTTAAAAATCTCTGTGATTGCGATACTGCCCAACTTTTTAGCCGCGGGTATTGTTCTTGGCGGAATGGGCATTAGCGGGATTCCCCTAGATATGATGACCATTACTATTGCCGCAATTACCGTAGGTATTGGTGTTGACCATGCGATTCATTACCTCACCCGATTTTCTCGAGAATTTAAGGTCGATGGAAATTACATCGCCTCTATGCACCGCGCCCATGCCAGTATTGGCCAGGCACTGTTCTATACCGCCATGACGATTATTATCGGCTTTTCGATTCTGGCTCTGTCTAACTTTATTCCGTCGGTTTACTTCGGACTGCTCACTGGCCTAGCCATGACAGCAGCCCTCTTGGGTTCAATGACCTTGCTACCCAAATTAATTCTTATGTCCAAGCCATTTGGCCCAGGTAAATAAATGCCACTAGTAACACTGCAAGACGTTTTTCTAAGTTATGGCCAACCGCCACTTATTGATCATCTCGATCTCGTTATTGAACCCAATGAGCGCGTCTGCCTGATTGGTAGAAATGGTGCGGGTAAATCGACCCTGATGAAAATAATCACCGGACAAGTTACCCCGGATGAAGGTTCAATCAAGCGCGCCAGTGGCGTTAAAGTTGCTCAGCTTGAGCAGTCGGTTCCCCATGACACCAGCGGCACTGTTTTCGATGTAATAGCACAGGGTATGGGCGCTGAGGGTGAGCTGGTAAAAACATTCCACCATCTTATTCAGCAGCTCAATGTAGACCCCAGCCCCAAGGTCATGAACGCCTACGAAGAATGTCAGGCCGAGCTTGATCGAGTGAACGGCTGGGATATTAACAGTCGCGTTGAAGCTATTATTACCAAAATGGAACTCGATCCCGACGTGGACATATCCAGTCTCTCTGGTGGCTATAAGCGTCGTGTATTACTGGCCCGAGCGCTGGTCTGTGATCCCGATCTGCTGCTATTAGACGAGCCCACCAACCACCTGGATATTGAAGCCATTCAGTGGGTTGAGCAGTTCCTGCTCAAGTGGGAAGGCTCATTATTATTTATTAGTCACGATCGACGGTTTATGGATAATTTGGCCAACCGATTTATTGAGATTGATCGCGGCAAGTTGCAAGACTACAACTGTGACTACAGCACCTATCTGGTGCGCAAAGAAGAAAATCTAGAAATCGAAGATCGTCAAAACGCCCTCTTCGATAAACGCCTCTCTCAAGAAGAGGTGTGGATCAGGCAGGGAATTAAGGCGCGCCGCACCCGTAACGAAGGTCGAGTGCGAGCACTGGAATCTATGCGCAGAGAACATGCCGACCGCCGCAAGCAGTTGGGCACCGCGCGTATGGATATTCAGGCAGCAGAAAAGTCCGGCAAAATTGTGGCCGAAGCCGACAATGTCAGCTTCGCCTTCGATAACGGCAAACAGGTAGTGAAAAATTTCTCTACCCTGATTCAGCGTGGCGATAAGGTGGGCTTTATTGGTCGCAACGGCGTGGGTAAAACCACATTGATCAAACTACTGCTCGGCGAACTAACGCCACAGCAGGGCAGCATTAAGACAGGCACCAACCTTAATATTGCTTACTTTGATCAGTATCGCTCGGCCCTGGATGAAGAAAAAACCGTGCAGGACAATGTCTCTGGCGGTCGCGATATGCTCGAGATCGGTGGCAAGCAACGTCATGTTATCAGCTACCTGCAAGACTTCTTGTTTGCACCGGAACGCTGCCGACAGCCGGTAAAAGCCCTATCTGGTGGAGAGCGTAATCGCCTTTTATTGGCCAAACTGTTTACTCAGCCCTCCAATATTTTGGTACTCGACGAACCCACTAACGATCTCGACATCGATACCTTAGATCTTCTCGAAGAGCTGCTTATTGATTACAAGGGCACGGTTATTTTGGTCAGTCACGATCGAGCCTTTCTCAATAATGTGGTTACTAGCACATTGGTGTTCGACGGCTCTGGCACCATTGAGCAATACATCGGCGGATACGACGACTGGTTGCGCCAGCGCAAAACAGAAAAGGCCACCAAAGTAGCGGCACCCAAGGCCCAGGCTAAGAGCGCCACAACCAGTAAAAAGCTCAGCTACAACGATCAGCGTGAGCTCGATGGATTACCGGCAGAGATAGAGAAAATGGAAATCCAGATCGCCGCCACCTCCGAGTTAATTAGTAAACCAGGGTTCTATCAGGGTGATAGACCTAGCATTGAAGCGGTAGAGACACAGTTAGCCGCCGAGCAGAAGAAGCTTGCAGAATGCTATGCGCGTTGGGAGCTATTGGAAAATCAATAGCGCCTGCAACGTATTGTCATTAGAATCATTAACTTACACACAGGGCCATAGATAACCCATGACGGATCTCAGAAAACCTCTAGTACTGCTTATTCTGGATGGCTTCGGCTATAGCGACGACAATCAACATAATGCCGTTGCCAATGCCGATGCACCAACATGGGAAAAACTCTGGGCCAATAACCCCAAAACGCTGATTCATACCTCAGGTCTTGAAGTCGGATTGCCCGAAGGTCAGATGGGCAATTCTGAAGTGGGCCATATGACATTGGGTGCTGGACGGGTGGTGTACCAAAATTTTACTCGTATTAACAAAGCTATCACCGACGGCGACTTTTTCACCAATCCAGTATTCTGTGATGCGGTGGATAAAGCCGTTGCCAATGGCAAGGCCGTGCATATTATGGGCCTGCTGTCGGGCGGTGGCGTGCATAGCCACGAAGATCATATCAATGCCATGATTGAGCTGGCTGCTAAGCGTGGTGCCAATAAAATTTACCTTCATGCGTCATTGGATGGCCGTGACTGCCCTCCGCGTAGCGCACTGGCCTCATTACAAAAAACCCAGGCCCTGTGCGAAAAACTCGGCGTGGCTAAAATTGTCTCGGTGATTGGTCGATTCTATTCCATGGACCGGGATAACCGCTGGGATCGTGTGCAGGAGGCTTACCGGTTAATGACCGAGGGCGTGGCACCCTTTACCGCCACCGACCCTGTCAGCGCTCTTGAGGCCGCTTACGCAAGGGACGAGAATGATGAATTTGTCCATGGCACCAGTATCTGTGATGCAGGCCAGTCGCCGATCAAACTCGAAGATGGCGATGCGCTCATCTCCATGAACTTCAGGCCAGATCGCGCCCGTGAAATAACCCATGCTCTGGTCGACGAGACCTTCAGCGGTTTCGAGCGCCAGGCCGTGATTAAATTATCGACCTTTGTCATGACCACCGAATACGAAGGCAATATTGATGTGCCCTGCGCCTACCCACCAGAAAAGCTGATTAATTCTATGGGTGAATATCTGGCCAGCCAAAACAAACAGCAGCTTCGCATTGCCGAAACCGAAAAATATGCCCATGTTACTTTCTTCTTTAGTGGTGGCCGTGAGTCACTCTACCCCGGCGAAGAGCGAATATTAATTCCTTCTCCCAATGTTGATACCTACGACGCCATGCCAGAAATGAGCGCCCCAGAAGTCACCGAGAAATTATTGGAAGCGATTGGCTCAGGAAAATTCGATACCATTATCTGTAACTACGCCAACTGCGATCAGGTTGGCCACACCGGTAATTACGAGGCCTCAATAAAAGCTGTTGAAGCGGTAGACCACAGCCTCCGTCAAATAATTGACGCCCTAGAAAAAGTGGGGGGCGAAGTACTGATCACCGCCGACCATGGCAACGTCGAAGAGATGTTTGATGGCGCTAACAACCAGCCACATACCCAGCACACTACGCTGCCAGTACCATTGGTTTATGCGGGCCCACGCCAAGTCTCCCTGCACAATGGCGGCTCACTGGCAGATATTGCCCCCACCATGCTCGACCTTATGGGTTTAGCGCAGCCAGCCGAAATGACTGGTCGATCGCTGATTTCCTAATGAAGATCACACGGCCTGTAGTAGCAATCTGTTTATTGCTATGCCTGAGCAGCCTCAGTGTTGCTGATGACAAACAGCAGGCCCGACTCAAGGATTTAGAAAAATCGATTACCAGTCTTGAAAAACGCCTAGCCACCCGAGACAAAGAAAAGAGCAATCTACAGAGCGCCCTAAAAAAAGTTGAACTCGAAGCCGGACAAATAAGCCGTGATCTGCGCAAGCTTCGTAAAAATATTTCTGGCCTCGAAGGAAAACTTTCTAAACTCAACAAGCAAGAGACAGCCTTGCAGGAAAATATTGCCCTGCAGAGTGGCGCTATTGTTGACCAGATCTCCGCCGCCTATAAGCTCGGCAACCAAGAACCTATCAAGCTACTGCTCAATCAAGAAGACCCCCAAAAAATAGCCAGAGTATTTAAATATTATGGTTATTTTCTCGAGGCCCGCACCGCAAAGCTTCAAAACTACATGGCCGATGTCGAAGCCCTGACTGAGGTTATTGAAAGTATTAACCGTCAGAAATTGGAACTGTCCAAATCCCGAGCTGAATTAGAAGGCGGGCAAAAGAAGCTAGGCAGTAGGGTTAAGCAGCGCTCTGGCACCTTGAAAAAACTTCAGGCCTCGTTGCGTACCGATAAGAAGAAACTCGGCACTCTGCAAAAAGAACGGGGCAAGCTCGAAGAAATACTGAGCGCCGTAGAAGAAGCCATAGCCGATATGAAGCTTCCCGAAAACTACCAACCCTTCGCCTCTCGCAAGGGCAAGCTTAAGTGGCCACTCAAAGGAAAAGTGGCCCATAGCTATGGCAGTGCTCGCAGCGGCGAACTACGCTGGGAAGGCTGGTTAATTAGCGCCCGTGCCGGCACCGCGGTGAATGCCGTTCACAATGGTCGCGTGGTTTTTTCAAACTACTTGCGAGGCTTTGGTCTGCTGATTATTCTCGACCATGGCGATGGCTACATGACCCTCTATGCCCATAATCAGGAGCTGTTGAAAGATACCGGCGACTGGGTGCAGAGCAGTGAAGTACTGGCTCGCGCTGGAGACACTGGCGGACTTGCCAAACCAGCCCTGTACTTTGAAATTCGTAAAAAGGGCAAACCCGCTGACCCCAAAGTCTGGCTGGGTAAACGCTAAACCATTAGCGTAGGTCGCTCTAAGTTAAAAGTAATAATAGCCTGCACAGGCGTGCAACCAAGCTGGCTTTTTACACTCCAAGTAAGGTCTGCAGTTTGGACAATAATAAGGAAACTATTTTATGTTACGAACCATACTCAGCCCATGTTTGCCCTTTCTTTGTCTCGTCGCCCCACTCTTTGTATCACTCTCGTCATTGGCGTCTGAGGTTACAGCCGACCCAGTCGATGACACTGTCAGTCTAGACACAGAACAACAGTCCAGCGACGAATCTCGCTTGCCTCTTCGGGAACTGCGCCTGTTTACCCAGGTGTTCGAGCAAATTCGCCTCGGCTATGTAGAAGAAGTTAGCGACAGCGAACTATTAAACAATGCCATTGCCGGCCTACTCTTAGAGCTAGACCCCCATTCGGTCTACCTAGACACAGAACATTATAGCGACCTTCAAGAAAGCGCCAACGGCGAGTACAGCGGGCTTGGACTTGAGGTAGGTGGTGAGAACGGTTTGATAAAAGTCATCTCTCCCATCGACGATACCCCAGCAGCAAACGCCGGTATCGAAGCGGGTGATCTTATCGTTGAAATGAACGACGCACCTGTGCGCGGTATGGGTGTGCAGAAAGCCATCGACAAACTCAGAGGCGAGAAAGGCACCAGCATTAAGCTAACCGTCTACCGCGAAGGTCAGGATGGCCCCTTAGAATTTGATGTGGTCCGAGACACCATTCAGCTCAGCTCGGTGCGCAGCCGATTTCTTGAGCCAGGTTATGGCTATGTCCGCGTATCTCAGTTCCAGCGTAAATCCGGTGCAGATTTTATCGAGACCGTCGAAAAGCTTAAGGCAGAAGCTGAGTTTCCCATAAAGGGGTTGGTGCTTGATCTACGCAATAATCCCGGCGGCCTAGTCCCAGCATCCGTTGAAATGGCCGGCGCCCTAATTAACGGCGGCACAGTGGTCTACACCGAGGGTCGTCTGCCCACTGCCAATCATAGTTTTGAGGCTGAGGCTGGAGATATTCTTGATGGGGTGCCCATTGTGGTGTTAATTAATGGCGGCAGTGCCTCTGCATCAGAAATTGTGGCCGGTGCGCTTCAAGACCATAAACGGGCTGCTGTGATCGGCACCCAAAGCTTTGGTAAGGGCTCGGTGCAAACCGTTATTCCCCTCGGTGATGGCCGCGCCGTTAAGTTGACCACAGCACGTTACTTTACGCCCAACGGCCGCTCCATTCAGGCCGAGGGTATAGTTCCAGACATGTTGGTTCCCCGTGCAGAAATACGCCCCTATAAAGTCCGCGAGACAACCCGTGAAGCTGATCTGGAAGGACACTTAGATACTGCTGATAAAGAGGGTGATAATGAGAAAAAAGAGGCGTTGCCAGCTGAAGACCTCAGCGGCGACAACCAGCTATACGAAGCCGTTAATTTATTAAAAGGCTTTCACCTGCTGGGCAATAAATAAAAAAATCGATCGTTAAAAATATACTCTATTCACTGCTGAGTTCTGACCTATAACTGACCAATAAATAATAGGCACAGAACTCTAGCAGCGAACAAAGCCGCTGTTTACTTTCTAACCGCGTTATAAATAAACAGTAATGCTAGGGCACCAACAACGGCAGTGATTAAGCTGCCAATGCTAAATTCTCCTGTACTACCCAACCCAACAAATGAGCCCAGCCAGCCGCCGACAAACGCGCCGGCTATACCTAAACATGCAGTTACAACAAGTCCGCCGCCATCTTTTCCGGGCATAATGTATTTAGCCAACACGCCGGCCAGCAGTCCCAATATGATCCATGATAAAAATCCCATAATACTTCTCCTAATTGGTTAATTATGTGGCTGTGTTTTCTACGTTGTGAACATGTATGTCGCGCTGTGGGTAGGGAATGGAAATACCTGCGCTATCCAATGCTTTTTTCGCCGCCTCGGTAATTTCAAAATAAGCAGTCCAATAATCCGCACTTTTTACCCAGGGTCGACAGACAAAATTAACGCTACTATCTGCAAGCTCAACCACTGCAATGGTCGTTTCGGGGAACTCTAATACCAGGGCATTATTGGCCACCACTTTTTCAAGTACCGCTTTGGCCGCATCTATGTCATCGCCATATCCGACACCAAATACCAGATCGACACGACGGGTGTCATTGGCTGAATAATTGACAATATTGCCACTGATTACGCCGCCATTTGGCACTATGATTTTTTTATTATCGGGGGAATTTAATTCAGTGGTAAAGATTTGAATATTTTGTACCACACCAGACACACCCGCAATCTCAATAAAGTCTCCGACTTTAAAAGGCCGAAAAATAAGAATCAGTACACCGGCAGCAAAGTTTGCCAGAGACCCCTGAAGTGCTAAACCAACAGCAAGACCTGCGGCACCTACAATCGCGACAAAGGAGGCAGTTTGAATGCCCAGCTGACCCAGCGCGGCAATAGACACAAAGATCAACAGCGCCCAGTAAACAAGACTACCGACGAAATTTTGAATGGCCGGATCGATATCATTTTTGCTCATCAGCTTTTCAACAACCTTGGCAATTTTTTTAACGACCCACTTACCGATCACAAATATCAGCAGCGCCATTAGTATTTTGATGCCGTAGAGCATCACCAGCTCCTGTATTACTTCCAAATTCTCACCCATGATTAATTCCTTTTAGTATGCTTAAGTAGCGCCTGATGACCATAGATCGTTGCACTATGTATTAAAGCCTCAGGCATTCCCTTAAGCGTAGTCGAAGAATGGCGGTATTTCTAAGGTTGAAAGATAGAAATTTAGCCTAGATGATTGATATAAAAAAAGGGCCCAGAAAACTCTGAGCCCTTTTTTATTTGTTGCAGGTGTATGTGTTAGTTAGCTCTGTTAGAGAGCTCTGCTAGAGCGCCCTACTAAGAGCCCTTATTAGCTTCCCTGTATATCCAGCTTGTCGACTTTCTGGAAGCCCCTAGGTAGCTTGTGTCCACGGCGTCCACGCTCACCACGATAATGCTCAAGGTCTGTGCCCTTCATCACCAGATAGCGTTTACCCGAATGCACCACCAATGAGCTGCCCTGAGGAACAATCGCATAATCAATCACAAACTCTTCGCGGCTCTGCAAACGTGATCCTGGAATATTAAGAATCTTATTGCCTTTGCCTCGCGCCAGTTCTGGCAGGTCGGCAATAGGGAATACCAACATGCGACCCTCGTTACTCACCGCAGCAATTAGAGCTTCCGTATCGTTGACCACTTTCGGATTTAAAATTCGACCGCCCTTGGGAATCGATACTACGGCTTTACCCGCTTTGTTCTTGGTATATAGGTCGCCAATCTTGGCAATAAAGCCATAGCCCGCATCGGTGCCCAGCAGTATCTTCTGGTCATCTTCACCCATCAAAACATCGGTAAACAATGCTCCAGAGGGTAGATTCAGTCGCCCGGTAGCCGGTTCACCCTGACCCCGTGCCGAAGGTAAGGTATGGCCTGGCAGTGCGTAAAAACGTCCGCTGGTATCCTGTAAGAATACATTTTGATTGCTGCGCCCAAGAGCCGCAGCGAGAAACTTATCGCCAGACTTATAGCTTAGACTGGTTGGGTCAATCTCATGACCCTTGGCAGCACGCAACCAGCCTTTGTCAGACAGCACCGCAGTAATGGGCTCTGCAGTAAGTAAGTCTTTTTCATTAAACGCCTGAGCTTCCCCGCGCTCTCTTAGGGGCGAGCGGCGGTCGTCGCCATATTCTTCGGCGGTCTCTTTAAGTTCATTTTTAACCAGTGTTTTAAGCCGCGCTTCGGAACCTAATAGTAATTCCAATGCAGCTTTTTCTTTGGCTAGCTCATCCTGCTCGCTGCGAATTTTAAATTCTTCCAACCGCGCTAACTGACGCAGCTTTGTGTCGAGTATATATTCCGCCTGGGTATCCGAGAGACCAAAGCGTGCAATCAATGCCGGCTTGGGTTCGTCTTCAGTACGGATAATATGAATAACTTCATCGATATTTAAAAAGGCGGTTAACAAACCGTCTAATAGGTGCAGTCGTTTTTCGACTTTCTGTAACCGGTAGTCGAGGCGACGACGGGTCACATCGGTCCGGAACACCAACCATTGCTTTAAAATCTGCAACAGGTTCATCACTGAGGGCCGGCCATCAATACCAATAATATTCATATTGATTCGGTAGCTGCGCTCAAGATCTGTGGTCGCAAATAGATGGTCCATTAAGGCTTCGATATCAATGCGATTTGAGCGCGGGGTGATAATCAGACGCGTTGGGTTTTCATGGTCGGATTCATCGCGTAAATCTTCAACCATGGGCAGTTTTTTGTTGCGCATTTGTGCAGCTATCTGCTCAAGAATCTTGGAACCCGAAGCCTGGAATGGTAAGGCAGTAACAATGATATCGCCGTCTTCTTTATTCCAGATGGCGCGCATTTTTACCGAGCCACGGCCAGTCTCGTAGGTATTTAGAATATCCGCCTGGCTGGTAATTATTTCCCCTTCAGTGGGGAAGTCCGGCGCTTTGATGTAGCTCATCAGGTCTGGGACTGTGGCTTTAGGATTATCCAGCAAATGCAGACAGGCGCTCACCACCTCATTGAGATTGTGGGGCGGAATATCTGTCGCCATGCCCACCGCAATACCGGTGGTGCCATTGAGCAATACATTGGGCACCCGTGCCGGCAGAATTTCTGGCTCGTCCATGGTGGCATCGAAGTTGGGGCGCCAGTTAGCGGTGCCCTGTCCCAGCTCTGAAAGCAGAACATCGGCATACTTAGAAAGTTTGGATTCGGTATATCGCATGGCGGCGAAAGATTTTGGATCGTCCGCCGAACCCCAGTTACCCTGACCATCAACCAACGGGTAGCGATAGGAGAATGGCTGGGCCATTAATACCATGGCTTCGTAGGCGGCACTGTCACCATGGGGATGGAATTTACCAATCACATCACCGACAGTACGCGCAGACTTTTTATATTTGGCGGTAGATTTTAGTCCCAGCTCGCTCATGGCATAGACAATGCGGCGCTGCACCGGCTTAAGGCCGTCGCCAATGTGCGGTAAGGCGCGATCGAGGATGACGTACATGGAGTAATCCAGATACGCCTGCTCGGCATAGTCACTGAGTGGTCTACTCTCAACGCCCTGGTCATTAAAGGTGATGATATCGCTCATCGTGATTCCTGTATTAAATACGGTTTATAGGTTGGCAGAATCGGCTAAGTTGCCTTTGCTTTCTAGCCAGGCGCGTCGATCTGAGGCACGTTTCTTGGCCAGTAGCATATCCATAATGCTGTTGGTTTCATCACCGGGCTCTAGCGTTAGCTGAACCAGGCGTCTGGTGTCTGGATCCATAGTGGTTTCACGCAGCTGCAGTGGGTTCATCTCACCCAGACCTTTAAAACGCTGCACATTGACCTTGCCGCGCTTACCCTCAGCCTGAATTCGATCGAGAATACCCTGGCGCTCGGCATCATCTAGGGCGTAATAAACATCTTTGCCCACATCGATTCTAAACAGCGGCGGCATAGCCACATAGATATGGCCCTTGGCTACTAAGGGGCGGAAATGACGAACAAACAGTGCACAGAGCAAGGTGGCAATATGCAGTCCATCGGAATCCGCATCGGCAAGAATACAGACCTTGTGATAACGCAGAGAGTCGACGTCTTCCACCGCCGGATCTACACCCAGAGCGACAGAGATATCATGAACTTCTTGGGAGCCGAGAATCTCCTGGGAATCCACTTCCCAGGTATTAAGAATCTTACCTCGCAGGGGCATAATCGCCTGATTTTCACGGTTGCGCGCCTGTTTGGCGGAGCCCCCTGCCGAGTCACCCTCTACTAAAAATATCTCACAGCGCTCAGGTTCACCGCTGGAACAATCGGCCAGTTTGCCTGGCAGTGCCGGGCCCTGAGTGATTTTTTTACGCACCACTTTTTTGCTGGCGCGCATACGTCGCTGAGCCGCAAAAATACATAGGTCGGCCAGTTTCTCGGCCTCTTCGGTGTGCTGGTTTAACCACAGACTAAAGGAATCTTTGACCACACCAGAAACAAAGGCCGCCACTTCTCTAGAAGACAGCCGATCTTTGGTCTGGCCAGAAAACTGTGGATCGGCAAGTTTGCACGACAGCACAAAACTACAGCGATCCCAGATATCGTCTGGGGTTAATTTAATGCCTCGGGGCAGCAAATTTCTAAATTCACAAAACTCACGTATCGCATCCAGAAGACCCGTACGCAGACCATTGGCATGGGTGCCGCCCTGTGGGGTCGGAATCAGGTTCACATAGCTCTCTTGAACCAGTTCGCCGCCCTCGGGCATCCATTGCACTGCCCAGTCCACCGCCTCATTGGAGGAGGCAAAGGTGCCTATAAAGGGCTCGGCTGGCAGTACTTCCCAGCCATGCAGTGCACCGGCCAGATAATCTTTTAGGCCGTCTTCGTAATACCATTCTTCATTTTCATTGGTATTTTCATTGTAAAAGCTAACAGTTAAACCGCCGCAGAGCACGGCTTTGGCCCGCAGCACATGGCGCAGTCGACTCACCGAAAATTTGCTGGAATCAAAGTAACTGGCGTTTGGCCAAAAGCGTAAAATGGTACCCGTATTGCGCTGGCCGCAGGTATCAATAACCTGTAGGTCGGAGGTTTTATAGCCGTCGGCAAAGAGAATTTGATGCACCTGGCCGCCACGTTTGACAGTCACTTCCATCTTGTTCGACAGTGCGTTGACTACCGACACCCCCACACCGTGCAAACCCCCTGAAAACTGGTAGTTGTCATTGGAGAACTTACCACCCGCATGGAGGGTCGAGAGTATGACTTCGACACCGGGAATGCCCTGCTCGGGATGGATGTCCACCGGCATACCGCGGCCATCATCACAGACCGACAGCGAGCCATCTTTGTGCAGGCTGACTTCGACACGGCTAGCATGGCCAGCAAGTGCCTCATCGACACTGTTATCGATGACTTCCTGGGCCAAATGATTGGGGCGACTGGTGTCGGTGTACATGCCCGGTCTTTTACGAACAGGATCCAGACCAGTTAGAACTTCAATGTCTTTTGCGTTGTAGTTGCTCATTCGCTCTTATTATTCAATGTAATTAAACCTGCGTTGACGTCAGAAACTGGTGGATGTCCGCCAGATGCTGCTCGTAATGTATAAAACTATGATCGCCACCCTCTTCGGTGACAATACTGCATCCCTGATAGCGTATCTGTGCATCGCGATAATCAAGCACTTGGTCACCGCTTTGCAATAGCACATGATAATTATTTTTAATTTCTAAGCTATTTGGATCTAAATTTATGTACTCATCTATATGCCGAGGCTCAAACGTCCATTTCTCGCCAGTACTATAATTCTCGTTTTCACCGAGCCACTTATCCAGCCCTCTGCCCGGGCTTACCGCAGGATTAATTAGCACCGCCCGCAGGTTATAGCGTTCGCTTAAACAGGTCGCAAAAAAACCACCCATAGAGCTGCCCACGACATAAACCGGCTGCTCCGCGCAATCTTCTATCAACCCGGTCAACATCGCCATAGCGCTGTTGGCATAGGGCGGCAGTGGCGGACAGATAAATATTATTTCAGGGGCATGATGGGTAAACCAAGACTGGGTTTGCAGTGCCTTTTTGGATTGGGGCGAGCTGTTAAACCCGTGTAAATATAGCAGTGTAGGCATACTGAGCTAACCTGAAAATCAGGGTCTATTATAGCCAAGAATAAGCGCTTGTCAGCCTTCTAATACCGTGCGCAGTCGAGGTCGGGGATTTGCGTGGACTCATGTAAAAATTCAACCCCAGTGTCGACAGTGCCGTCCTGATGAAGATCGAGCCAGCGATAACCGGGTGGCTGGTCCGACAGGGCAAAATCATGGCTATGCTGCTTAAACTGAACGCAGCTTGAAGGCGCAGAATAAAGTGGTAGATCGCCCCAGACGCCATCGAACTGCTGATGCACATGACCAGTGATAACGGCTTTAACCTTACCATGGGCCTGTAATAGCTTATAAAGCTGCTGCTGATTATCGATTTGCTGTTGATCTAACCAGGCGCAGCCCACATTGACCGGACTATGGTGCATGGCCAGCAGCACATACTTATCTGCCAGACTATCCAGGCCCTGTTTAACCTGCACCAACTGCTCATCTGAAATGTGTCCGCCGGGTTTATTCGGCTGGGAGCTATCGAGAGTCAATACGGCCCAACTACCCATTCTATGGCTCTGCACTGGTGGGTAATCCACCATATTGGCGGCCATCACATCAAAATCATCATGGTTGCCGGGCAACCAGATCGCCTGCTTATGATGCTCAACGAGGGTTTTATTAAGTAATTGATAGGCTTCGGGTTCACAGTCAC
>CAJJAS010000058.1 GCA_905182245.1 gamma proteobacterium HTCC2207
AACCCCCATTACCGCGAGAGACAGATAAGCAAAGGTTTGCTCTTTTAATATCAGCAGCACAAACACCGCAGTAAAGGCCAAGAAGCCAGGAATCTCACGAATGCTCTGCAACATGCCAATCTCTGCACCCGTAAACGCGGCCTTCTCAATAACGAAGTTGTTGAGCAACGCCATCCAGGTGGCAAAACCAAGAGTCATGGCCACCGACATTAAAATCAGTAAATTTTTGGGTGTCTGCCAAGACCTAGTTGCCGAAGAAGTTGTTGACGCTGTCATCGAAGGCTCATTTTCTTTTAACATTAAAATTCCATTTCCGGTTCATCGGGCAACTGCCAATTAATAGGCAGCTGGCCATTTTTCTGTAAAAAATTATTGGTTGCAGAAAAGTGCTCACAACCCAAAAACCCACGATACGCTGATAGCGGTGATGGATGCACAGACTTTAAAACGAGGTGCCTCGACTGATCAATAAAGGCACCCTTCTTCTGGGCATAACTACCCCAGAGTAAAAACACAATACCCTCGCGCTGTTCATTGAGCGCACAAATCGCCTGATCCGTAAATTTCTCCCAACCCCTTCCCTGATGCGCCCCTGCATTGGCTTGCTCAACCGTCAACGTGGCATTGAGCAGCAATACCCCCTGCTTAGCCCAGCTCGTGAGACAGCCATGATTCGGTTGGGTAATACCCAGGTCAGACGCCAGCTCTTTATACATATTTGCCAGCGAGGGCGGAACCTTAACCCCGGGAAGTACCGAGAAGCATAGGCCATGCGCTTGGGCTGGACCATGATAGGGATCCTGCCCCAAAATAACCACGCGCACCTTAGCAAACGGCGTGTCATTAAACGCAGCAAACCGCTGGGCGCTGGGCGGATAAATAACCTTTCCCGCGTCCTGTTCGGCGATTAAAAACTGCTGTAATCCATGCATATAATCTTTATCAAACTCGTCGCCCAACACTGAGCGCCAACTTGGATCCAGATTAATCACGCTCGGATCACTCATAGTTATCTCTATCATCAAACCAGCCTAAATCTTTACCTGCTACTAGGCTGCGAATGGTAACATAGGCGCAATGAAACCCGTCTCTACTCTCAATATCTGGCGCCTTACCTGGCCGACCATAATCAGCAATATTGCCTTTATGGTAATGGGTCTCGTCTTTCTAAAAGTCGCCGGCGGTATGGGTACCGACGAGGTCGCAGCAGCCACCACCGGGCAGCGCCTATTCTTTACGTTACATGCCATTATGATGGGACTCTCCAGCGGTACAACGGCTTTGGTAGGCCGTTATTGGGGCGCAAATGACAAGGAGCGCGCAGGACGTTTTGCGGCTATCTCGGTCATTATTTTTTGCATCGATGGAATATTACTCTCATGGATCGCCATCCCCTTTCGCGAACAGCTCGTCGGCATCTTTGGCTTATCCCCAGAGGCCACCAGCTTAGCCATCGACTTTTTCTACTGGACGGCATTGTTTGCGCCTCCCATGTTGGTCTCTTTTGTCGTCAGCACTGCCTTCCGCGCCACCGGCGATAGCACCACGCCTCTGCTACTTGCGTTGGTCAGTGTGGCATTCGGAATCTATTTGGGCCTGGCCTATACCTTTGGTTGGCATGGACTCACCGCACTGGGCCTCTCAGGTCTGGCTATAGGCGGCGGAGTTAGCGCCACTATCAGCACTGTTATTTTTTTACTGATATGGCTGCTGGGCGGTCTGTCATTTAGACCCTCCAATCCAATACCAGGGTTTTTAGCAGACAGCAAAGCACTGATCAAAATTGGTACTCCGGCAGCATTCGAACAGATGTTTTTTCAGGCCGGTCTCTTAGTATTTTTGGTCTTTTTAGCCAGCTATGGTGATGCCGCCTTTGCTACCTACGGTATTGGTTTATCTATTCTCGGGTTGATGATTGTTATCGCGTTTAGCTTCTCTATCTCCAGCGCCACATTGGTCAGTCAGCACCTGGGAGCCGGCGATAAAAAAGGCGCCTACGATGCGGCATGGCGAACCATGCGCACCTGCGCCTATATTATGGTTGCTGGCGGTGCGGTGATGAGCTTCTTTGCCGAACAGATTTCGCGCTTTATGATTGACGATCCAGACGTGATCGCCCTTATGGTGCCGTTTATCTACATCATTAGCTGCAGCCTGCCGCTAATGGGTATCGAATTTAGTATGGCCGGTGCACTGCGGGGTGCAGGCGACACCAGATACCCCATGATGGTTACCATTTTCAGTATTGCGCTCAGCCGCATACTGGTGCCTTTTATACTGGTTACCATTGGTGCCGATGTAATGTGGCTCTATGCAACTTCTTTACTGGATTTCGGTATAAAATCTAGTCTAAATATGCGCCGCTTTCGTAAAAAGACTTGGATGCAAGTTGAACAGCCAAGTACCCTTTAAATAGCCAGCAATAGACAACAGAGATTTAAATGCCGCTAGATAAACCCGCATTAATTCCCCCCTATGAATACGACCGCCAGATTGCCTACTGGCTGTTTTTCTGTGCCGCCGTTATCTTTGGCATGATCTTATTGGGCGGCGTTACCCGACTTACCAATTCAGGACTGTCCATGGTCGACTGGAAACCGCTGGTGGGTATTATCCCGCCGCTGTCCGAAGCCGATTGGCAGCATATGTTTGATAAATATAAGCAGTTCCCCGAATACCAAAAGATCAACCTGGGCATGTCTCTCGACGAGTTTAAATCGATCTTTATGTATGAGTACCTGCATAGAGTGCTGGGCAGACTTATTGGCGTGATCTTTATCCTGCCCTTTTTATTCTTTTATTTTACTAAGCGTATTAAGGCAGGTCTGACCCCAAAGCTTATTCTTATGTTACTGGGCGGTGGCTTTCAGGGATTGCTGGGCTGGTACATGGTTAAGAGCGGTCTGGTGGACAAGCCAGACGTTAGCCAGTACCGACTCACAGCCCATCTGGGTTCTGCGGTATTGATCTACTCATTCATTCTCTGGACCGCCTTTGGTCTGGTCAGCCCCAAAACTGAACAGCCGGCTCAGCTAAGCAAATTTGCCTGTTCATTGAGTGGACTCATTTTCTTGATGATTCTTTCAGGCGGCCTAGTGGCAGGCACCAAAGCTGGCTACGCCTACCCGACCTGGCCTCTGATGGGAGATAGCTTTATCCCCGCTGGACTTTACACTATGACGCCGGCCTGGTTATCGGCCTTTGAAGACATCACCACGATCCAGTTTAACCACCGTATATTTGCCTACGTGCTTGTGGCCCTAGTACTAACGTTTGCCGCCAAAGCAATGAAGTCAGATATTACAGGGAACGCCAGAACTGGCGTGTTTTGCCTGATAGGCTTTCTTATATTGCAGGTCACATTGGGTATCAGCACCTTAATTTTTTATGTTCCCGTGCCTGTCGCCGCCGCGCATCAGGTGGGAGCTGTCGCACTATTAAGTGCCTCGCTATTTATTAGCCACAGCTTATCTAACAGGCTATCTAACACCAGCGCAGGCCAACCGAATTAATCATTGGAGAAGTAATATGAAAAAACTAGCAATCACCTTTATAGCAGCAACATTATCCTTTGGCGCAATGGCCGGAGACCCCGTCGCAGGCAAAGCTAAGTCAATGACCTGTGCTGGATGCCATGGTATGAACGGCATTAGTAACAACGGCATGTGGCCAAACCTCGCAGGACAAAAAGAAGCTTATTTAGCTAGTCAGCTAAAAATGTTTCGTGATGGCAAACGTAATAACGCCATGATGACAGCCATGGCCAAAGGCCTAAGCGATGCAGACATTGCCAACCTGTCTGCCTACTACGCCAACTTAAAGT
>CAJJAS010000059.1 GCA_905182245.1 gamma proteobacterium HTCC2207
GTTGGTTAAAAGCTGGCTATTGTAGTGGCACAGCGCCGATTTAACCATGAGGGTCTGGGAGTTTATCTAAATAGTTAGCTATTAAAGAGGCCAGATAGCGTCGGGGGCGTTAAGGCGAGCGTCATAATCATAATGAATGTCACCCTTAAATCCGAGCAGATACAGCGCTTTACTATCGTCGGCATAATGGGCAAAAAGCTTCATGAGTTGTTTCTTATCTGTGCCTACTTTTGCGCCAAAATCCGAGGAGTACCAGTCAAAAATTTTCGAGGCCTGCATCTCACGTTTATCGAATTCCAACCCACGGGGATGGTTAATAAATTCCCGGGCAGATTTTTTTAACAGCTTACTGCTATTGATCGCTGTATAAGCATGGTTCTGAATATTGGGACAACCAAGAGTCGCGCAACTTAGACCAAAAATTACCTTATGGTCCTGCCAGATTGGTCGCAATATGCGATTTTGAATATCCTCAAGGCTGAGCTTTAGCCCATTAACCTTCACCAGGTTTTTGCGTTTAATAGAAGAATTTGCCAGAGATTTGATCGGGTAAGACTGCAGAATATTTTGAATGGTTAATGCATTATAGAGATTCAACCAATAGGCTTTTTGTTCTCTGCGAGAATAGTCCCGCGGATCCAGCTTAGCCATACGCTTAATATATTTATCCAGCTTTTTACTTTCTCTACGATTAACGTCGGCATAGCGAAAACGGTTTATTCCAGAGGGATGATTAGCAATCACATAGGTGGTTAAAAACTGATCCAAAGCCTGATGATTGATCGCAGCGCTATTACTTTCATTGCTTTTATCCCAAATTGACCAGTAGCTAGTTTTAATATTCGCCATGGCACTGTGGGAAAAGACCATACTAGAAATAACGGATAATAATAGAATACTGATTTTTAGCGAGTGGCGACTACGCTTAAACATGCCCATAGGAAACTCCATTTTTGCGCTCTGTGGTGTATTTCTCAGGCGCATTTGGTTACTCTTGCTGCCCAGAACACTTGATATCACCAGCGCTTAAAAGATTCCATCGGAGGACTCAATAGTTTGAACTCGATCACCCCCATTAGCTCGCACCAGTCACAGATTCAACGTAAAGACCAACAATTTGTCTGGCACCCCTACTCCTCATTAACGGCCCCTATTCCCGCCTATGAAGTGGTGTCTGCCGAGGGCATAAATCTGCATCTGGCCGATGGCACTGTGTTAATGGATGGCATGGCGTCCTGGTGGTGTGCGATCCATGGCTACAACCATCCGGTGCTCAACGAAGCGGCTAAAAGCCAGATCGACAAAATGAGTCATGTGATGTTTGGTGGCATCACCCATGCCCCAGCAGTTAATCTCTGTGAAACATTGGTACAGATAACCCCAAATGGCCTAGACAAGGTATTTCTCTCGGACTCTGGTTCCGTGGCGGTGGAAGTCGCTATTAAGATGGCATTTCAATATTGGATATCTCAGGGTCAGCCCAACAAAAACAAATTACTCAGCCTGCGCAATGGCTACCATGGCGATACCTTTGCCGCGATGTCGGCCTGTGATCCAACCACCGGCATGCATCATATGTTTGAGCAGGTGGTGGCCAAGCAACACTTTGCTCCAGCACCACAGATTGGCGTCCATGAAGAATGGAACGAACAGGATATTGCCGAATTTGCACAGATTATCAGCGCCAAAAAAGCTGAGCTAGCCGCGGTTATTTTGGAGCCCATTGTTCAGGGTGCCGGGGGTATGCGTTTTTACTCGCCCCATTATTTAAAGGCAGTACGCAAACTGTGCGACGAGCACAATGTACTGTTAATCGCCGATGAAATTGCCACCGGTTTTGGCCGCAGTGGAAAGTTATTTGCCTGCGAATGGGCCGATATTTCACCGGACATTATGTGTTTGGGAAAAGCCATCACTGGGGGCTACATGACATTAGCCGCCACATTGTGCAGCGAAGAAGTCAGTCGCGGTATCTGCGAGGGTGAGGCTGGTTGCTTTATGCATGGCCCTACTTTTATGGGCAACCCACTGGCCTGCGCCGTGGCAAATGCCAGCATTGAGCTGCTGTTAAGCAGCGACTGGCAAGCCAATATTCAGCGTATCGAAAGTACGTTAAAAGAGGAACTCGCGCATTTTGATGGTCTAGAAACGGTTGCCAAAACCAGAGTTCTTGGCGCTATTGGGGTGATTGAGATGCACGAGCCAGTGGACCTGGCAGAGATTCAGAAACTATTTGTCGCAGAGGGTATTTGGGTGCGACCCTTTGGCAAGTTGGTCTATGTGATGCCGCCCTATATAAGTACCGATAGCGAGTTGAATAGACTGATACAGGGAATTTATCGGGTATTGGTTAAGCTATAAAGTTGGCTTTTTGCTGATGATGGATGCCAGCCTTCGCTGGCATGACGGGGCTGGGCTGGAATGACGGTGCGGGGCTGGAATGACGGGGCTGGGCTGGAATGACGGTGCGGGGCTGGAAT
>CAJJAS010000060.1 GCA_905182245.1 gamma proteobacterium HTCC2207
ATTGTTTAGGTTGCTGAGCTCTGCCATACTTTTAGTCATGGCTTCGAGGCTTTCTGGCGTACTACTAACCTGTATATTTACTGAAGTGCTTAATGAGGCGCTTATTGTCTCTGGCGCTGCATCAAAATCAATCAGGCTGTCAGCCGAGCTGGCAGCTTCAGTCGCTACGACTGTCTGCGCAACAATCGATACCAATGGCAAGTCTCTGGGCACGTATTGAACAACACCCAGAGTTTGCAAGTATTGATTATGCAGCGCATTGGCCACTAGACACCGCCAAGTTGTGGATGCAGGCGACCGGGGTTACGCATCAATGTCAGGGCATTCAAATAGGCCTTGGCACTAGCCAGCAATATATCCGTGTCTGCTCCCAGACCATTGATAATGCGACCATCTTTCTCCAAACGCACAGTGACCTCACCCTGGGAATCGGTTCCCTGAGTGACGGCATTAACGGAGTACAGCTGCAGATTGGTCTCGCTATTAACCAGCTTTTCGATAGCATTGAAAATGGCATCAACGGCACCGTCGCCAGTGGCTTCAGAGCGATGCTCTTTGTCTTGGTAGCGCACGCCAATTTTGGCCTGAGGTAACTGACCAGATTTAGACAGCACCTCAAGATCAATAACCGTTAATGGGTCATCTTCGGTGCCCATCTGCACGTCAGACACCAGCGCCTGTAAATCTTCATCAAAGATTTCGCGCTTCTTATCAGCCAATTCTTTAAAGCGCACAAAGGCTTTATTAAACTCTTCTTTGCCGTCAAAGCTAATACCCAGTTCTTCAAGACGCGCGGCAAATGCGGCACGGCCTGACAGCTTGCCCAGGGTCAACTTATTAGTGCTCCAGCCGACATCCTCGGCCCTCATGATTTCGTAGGTCTCTCGGAATTTTAAAATACCATCCTGATGAATACCGGACTCATGAGCAAAGGCATTGGCACCCACAATGGCTTTATTGGGCTGCACAGGGAAGCCAGTAATACTGGAGACCAGACGAGAGGTTGGCACTATGTGCACGGTATCTATGCCAGTCTCAACGGGGAATAGGTCTCTGCGCGTACGAATAGCCATCACTATTTCTTCAAGAGAGGCGTTACCGGCCCGCTCGCCCAGACCATTGATAGTGCATTCAACCTGCCTTGCACCGGCTTGCACCGCACTGAGGCTATTGGCCACGGCCAAACCCAAGTCATTGTGACAATGGACGGAAAAAATCGCCTTATCGGCGTTAGGCACTGTATTTAACAGGCGACTAATCATGTCGCCATATTCACCGGGGTCGGAATAGCCCACGGTATCAGGCAGGTTAATGGTGCGCGCGCCGGCATTAATCACCGCTTCGGTGATACGGCACATAAACTCAAACTCGGTGCGGCTGGCATCTTCCAGTGAAAACTCAACATCATCAATCAGACCGCGGGCAATTTTTACCGCGCCCACTGCCTGCTCAAGAACCTGGTCTGGCTCCATCTGAAGTTTATGTTTCATATGAATGGGCGATGTGGCTATAAAGGTATGAATACGGCCAGCATTGGCGCCTTTAAGGGCCTCTGCAGCACGTTCAATATCACCGCTAATCGCTCTCGACAGGCTGCAAATACGGCTCTCAGTGACGGTGTTGGCAATGGCCTTAACTGCTTCAAAGTCTCCCTGACTGGAAATAGCGAAGCCCGCTTCAATAACATCGACACCCATCTTCTCAAGGGCTTTGGCAATACGCACTTTTTCATCTTTGGTCATGGATGCGCCGGGGCTCTGCTCGCCATCGCGCAAGGTGGTATCAAAAATGACTAATTTCTCTTTAGACTGCTCTGTGCTCTTCATGTTGTTTTCTCTTCCTGATTGGAGCCATGGCTTTTTAAGCGCTTACTTTAATGGCTCCATTGTAAAACGGATTCACCCCCTGTGGGGCTAGAATTTTATTGCAAATGATGCAATAAACGAAATTTTGGATGAGGTATAACGATAGATGCCCCTCAGGGCAGGAGAAGAAGTAATCCACGTGCAGAAACAGCAGTCGCAAGACTGATGATCGCTACACATTTTTCTGTTGGATTACTCATGGGTCTATTCAACCAGTTTTTGGCACTGATGCCAAGGCTAACTTACTTCGCTTTATTGGCTACTAAAGAGGTCAACTTTTTCCATGCCCAGATTAGTGGGGCAGAAAAACCAAATACTATCGCCAGAGTGAACAGAATACGTGGCGGATCAATGGTAATAACCACAAAGCCCATTACCACAGAAAGGATAACCATAAATGGCACCTTGCCGCGCAAATCCACTTCTTTAAAGCTGGGGTACTTAAAGTTGGAAACCATCAATAAACCAGCAACTGCAGTAATGACAGCGCCAATAATAGCTGCGGTTGTTGAGCTTTCCATTTGGTAGGTGGACCATACTAGGCCGGCAACAATGGCTGCAGCAGCTGGACTGGGTAACCCGGTAAAGTTCTTATTGTCTGAAAGTTCGGCCTGAACATTAAATCGAGCCAGACGCAGTGCCGCGCAGGAGGCATAGACAAAGGCAGCGGCTAAACCCAACTTACCCAGACTGGTTAGTCCCCAGCCGTAGGCAACCACCGCAGGGGCCACACCGAAAGACACCATGTCGGACAGGCTGTCGTACTGAACGCCAAAGTCACTTTGAGTATTGGTCATGCGCGCGACGCGACCATCGAGGCCATCAAAGATCATAGCGGCAAAAATAGCCATAGCGGCCCATTCATACTCGCCACTAAAGCCAGAGAGCACCGCATAAAAACCACAAAATAATGCGCCAGTAGTGAGCAAGTTAGGCAATAAGTAGATACCTTTGCGGCGGGCAGACATGTCCCCTGCTGCCGGTTTGAGATTGACCACTTTATCTTCTTTCTCTACTTTTTTAGTCATGCTATTACTCTTCTATCCATAGGCGTAAATTCTGCGAGCATTATAGGCTTTTAACCTTCTAAATAGCAGCTCTGCATTTTATCCAGATCCGCCTGGGATAATCCTAGGGCGGTTATCAGGTAATTTTTAACATCGCCGTAGTTTTCATCAATTGCTTCAAGAAAGGCAACAATATTATCGGCATGCACTGAGCAATAGGGAACGAGCCACTCTCGGTCCCAGCTCTCGACCTTGGCATCACGCAGATGTCCTTCAACAATCGCAATCAGGCGGTCTGAATCATAATGCTCGAGGGTCAGCATATAGTCTTCGATGATAGTCTCACGGGGCACATCCAGCGCAGACAGAATCAATGCCGCCGCCATACCGGTGCGATCTTTGCCCGCGGAACAATGGAATACCGATGAATTGTCTGCGTTATCGACAATATGGCGCATAAAACGACTAAAGGCTGGAATCACCACTTCGATGCACGAGCGATAGGAATTAACCACTAGGGTATGTGATGAGTCAGCGGTCAGTTCGCCGCCAAATAGAAACTCCCAAAACCGCGAGATATCGCCAATCGAGATTTGATAGTCATCGATAAATTCAGCGCGAATGGCACAGCTAGGTGACTGCTCCTGCTCTTCTTTGCGACGAAAATCGTGAATTTTGCTAACGCCAATCTGTTCCAGGCTGTCGAGATCAGTTTCACTCAGGTTGGCCAGATGTCCGCAGCGCATAATCTTGCGCCATTTAACCGTGCGGCCCTGATCATTAATGTAGCCGCCAATATCGCGAAAATTGATGCCACCATCTAAGGCAACTACTCTGGTCATGCTATTTTCTGTGCTCATCGGCTACTCATTTTATTATGTTTATAGTTGCATTTTTCTACGTGACAGACAGTAAAACGGCCCACTAAAGAGCGAGCCGTTTTAGATGTTGTCACTAGCAGTAGTTACTAGTTCTTATCTTTATCAACCAGTGCATTCTTAGTAATCCACGGCATCATACCACGCAATTCTGCGCCCACTTTTTCGATGGGGTGTGCTGCGTTGTTACGGCGATAAGCTGTCATAGAAGGATAATTCATAGCACCTTCAGTGATAAACATCTTCGCGTACTCGCCGTTTTGAATACGCTTAAGCGCATTCTTCATGGCCAGACGTGATTCAGCATTGATGATTTCTGGGCCAGTCACATACTCACCGTACTCAGCATTGTTTGAGATCGAGTAGTTCATGTTGGCAATGCCGCCCTGATACATCAGGTCAACAATCAACTTAAGTTCGTGCAAGCATTCAAAGTAAGCCATTTCCGGCGCGTAACCCGCTTCGGTCAATGTCTCAAAACCAGCCTTAACTAGCTCAACTGCACCACCGCAAAGTACGGCCTGTTCGCCGAACAGATCGGTTTCAGTTTCGTCTTTAAAGGTAGTTTCGATAATACCTGTACGACCGCCGCCCACGCCTGAGGCGTAAGAGAAAGCTACTTGCTTAGCCTTACCAGTCGCGTCTTGGTGTATAGCCACCAAATCAGGAATGCCGCCGCCATTAACAAATTCGTTACGTACTGTGTGGCCAGGTGCTTTTGGCGCGATCATAATTACATCGAGGTCAGCGCGAGGCACTACCTGGTTGTAATGAATAGCAAAACCGTGGGCAAAGGCCAGAGTGGCACCCTGCTTGATGTTTGGCTCAATCTCATCGCGATAGAGCTGCGACTGAAACTCGTCAGGGGTCAAGATCATAACTAGGTCAGCAGAGGCAACAGCAGCAGGTACGTTATCTACCTTAAGGCCAGAAGCTTCGGCTTTAGCCACTGAACTAGATCCAGCGCGCAGACCAACAGTTACATCAACACCAGAATCTTTAAGATTGTTGGCGTGGGCGTGGCCCTGAGATCCATAACCAATGATGGCAACTTTCATGCCCTTGATGATGGAGA
>CAJJAS010000061.1 GCA_905182245.1 gamma proteobacterium HTCC2207
CCAAGGGCCTGCATGCAGCTTGAGACGGGTATTACAGCCAGAGCGGTGCCTAAGATCACCAGTGCAATGGGTGCGGTGGCCCAGGTTACAGTTGGGGCCAATTCGGCGCCCACTAGGCTGCCTACGAGAACCATCAGCGGAATGACAGATCCGGCCAACGCACTGCTTAGGCTTAATACCCAGATATTTTTAAAATCGGCGGTAAAAACTACATTCATATCGCTTTCCCAATGAGACCCTGCGTATCAAACGAGTAATAAGCCTAGCGTAAATGCTTGCTGAGCACCTAATGAAAATAAAAGCCGCCGGTAAATGGTTAAACCTGCTCCGGTAGACTACTTTATAAGTAACTAACTAACTTGCAGTTTAGTGTCTGCGGTATTCGCTACTTATCCAAGGAAAGGCAATTTTTATGAATGGAAGCAATCGGTCAACGGTCACAGATGCCGTTATCAAACTAGTCACAGAAAATCCCATGGTAAAAATCGATCATATCGAAGCGCCTATGTTGCTCGCGGAGTTAAATGTTGATTCTCTAGAGAAACTGTCTATTGCAATGAATCTGGAAAAAGCCTTTGATCTGGAGATTACTGGTCAGGAAGTTGAAGATTTTGTCACTGTTTCTGACATTATAAGCTGCGTTGATCAGGGGCTGGCTGCTCAGGCTGCACAGGCTCTAACTGATGAAACTAAAGAGGATATAAATCCAGATAGCCTAGATGTTAGTAGTAATGATCATCAAGCGAGTGCCCAGTCCCAGCATGCTACCTAAGCCTGCCCACTAGGCTATACATGTAACTCATCGCTAACCTCTCACCTGGCCTCGAACCGAACTCGCGGCTAAACCAACGCTGCCGCGCCGCGCGTAACTGCGCTATACTGCCACCGCAAAATAACAGCTAGTTACTCACTCCAAACGCGGCGCACTTTCATGGTAGAAATCGGTACATTCAACAAACTCCAAGTGGTTAAAGAAGTAGATTTTGGTGTCTACCTCGATGGCGATGACCTCGATACTATTCTGTTGCCCAAGCGCTATGTGCCTGAAGGCTGTGAGGTTGGTGACTGGGTTGATGTGTTTCTCTATTTTGATTCTGATGACCTGCTGATTGCGACCACCGAGAAACCTAAGGTTGAAGTAGGTAGTTGCGCAATGCTCACAGTGGTAGACATCAATCATGCTGGAGCCTTTATGGACTGGGGGCTACCCAAAGATTTGCTGGTACCTTACAACGAGCAGCAAAAGCCGATGGAAGTGGGCTACTCCTACGTAGTGCATGTATTTCATGACAAAAACTCCGACCGTATCGCCGCGTCTACCAAGCTTAACCACCATCTCGATGAAGAACCTGTTCATTTGGAACTCCGAGAGAAGGTCAATTTATTGATCGCTGGTCGCACTGAACTAGGCTACAAAGCCGTGATTAATAATACATCACTGGGGCTTATTTTCCGTGCCGATGCGTTTAGGCCGCTCAAGATTGGTGAGCGCATGCCGGGATTTGTGAAAGCCATCCGTAACGATGGCAAGATTGATCTGTTAATTTCACAGAGTACATTGCAGGGTGGCCATGATCTGGAAGAGCAAATTATCAGTCATCTGACCGATGCTGGAGGTGAGTCAGCGCTTACCGATAAGAGCAATCCCGACGATATCTACCGCGCCTTTAAGGTGTCCAAGAAAAAGTATAAACAGGCACTGGGCTCGCTTTATAGAAGTAAGCGCATTTTGTTAAGTGCAGAGAAAATTCAGCTTATTAATTGATTCCAATTACGCTGTGCAACCTATCAAATCACTAGTTTTTTAGTTTAAGCCTTCATGGCAAAGCCCAGTGCTTT
>CAJJAS010000062.1 GCA_905182245.1 gamma proteobacterium HTCC2207
AGAGCCCCTTTTCAATTAATTCTATGGCCTAAAAATTGGGCGCGAGTGTAGCAGAATCAGGCTTCTCTGGCACAGTAGTTCTGGTACAATGCTCGCCGCTCTTTAAAGTCACTTGGAAACCGCCCTATGCAACCTATGGTTAATATTGCCCTTCGCGCTGCCCGTCAGGCAGGCGAAATGATTGTTAAATCTGCCGATAACCTCGATTTAGTAAAGGTTGATGAAAAGGGAGCCCATGACTTTGTCACTGAAGTGGATCGCCGCTCAGAAGAAACCATTATCTATAATATAAAGAAAGCCTACCCAGACCATCGTTTTCTCGGTGAGGAAAGCGGCGTCAGCGGTAATCTTGAAAGTGACGTTGAATGGATTATTGATCCATTGGATGGCACCACTAATTTTGTTCGCGGCATTCCCCATGTTGCCATCTCTATTGCCTGTCGTGTTAAGGGCCGATTAGAGCACGCAGTGATTCTTGAGCCATTCAAAAATGAAGAATTTACCGCCAGTCGTGGTGGCGGAGCCAAGTTAAATGGCCGCCGTATCCGTGTCTCTGGCCGTGCCGGCGAAGCTGGCGCCCTATACGCTACGGGTATTCCCTTTAGCGCACCCTCTTTTAATGAGATGGATAGCTACCTGGCCTGCATGCATGAATTTGCCAATAACTCTTCGGGCATTCGCCGTATGGGCGTGGCCTCGCTAGATCTAGCCTATGTGGCGGCTGGCCGTATGGATATGTTCTGGGAAATGTCTTTAAAGCCTTGGGATATTGCTGCTGGCGTACTGATCGTTCGCGAAGCTGGTGGTATGGTCAGTGATTTTCAAGGTGGCGAGAGATTTATGGATACGGGTCATATTTTGGCCTGCACACCCAAACTTTTTAAGCCTTCATTGAAAGTACTTAGCAAGCACCTCAATCATATAAAATAGTGGTTTTTAACAAGAGCAGTATTTAAAAAGAGCCTATTTTAAATAAGAAATACACTGCGCTCGAACAGCCAATAGGCGCTGCAGATACCAATAGCATAGACCGCCACATCAGCAAGCCTCGATTGATGCTTGCTGATAATGGTCAGTTTAGTCGCCACTATCACCAGGGCCAAAACGCCGACAATAAAGGCCAGCTGCCCCAGTTCAACGCCAATATTAAAGAATAACAGCGCCTGCACCTTCATTGAGGCAGGCAGGCCAAGCTCCTGCAATACCACCGCAAAACCAAACCCAT
>CAJJAS010000063.1 GCA_905182245.1 gamma proteobacterium HTCC2207
AAAACTATGAGCATCAATTAACTGTAGCGGCAGCTCCTCAACGAGCTGGACTGCGGACTGTAGGGACTTTCCGTCAAGACGAGCCTCGAAACGGCCCTGGGCTGTGCGCTTAATACCAAGCTGGTGACTACTTATAGGTCCAACACGCTCAATGCGCGCAGACACCACTAACTCATCCGCATCATTATTAACCACAACCCGGAGGTCACGATGTTTAAAACTGCGGCCGCGGCCTAATAGATAGATTGCTTCAAGGATACTGGTTTTGCCACTCCCATTAGAGCCAAAGATAATATTGGCACCCGGATGGCACATAATCTGAACATTCTGTAGGTTTCTAACCTGAAGAATGTCCAGTCGTGAGAGATGCATTGAGAGTTAAGACTTAGAAGAATCGAGCAGTAAGAGAAAGCCCTGCATCAAAGACGCATGGGCATAACAACATACACAGCACTACCTTCACCCGCATCTTCAACTAGGGCACTGCTGTTAGAGTCGCTGAGGGTAAAGCGAATATCCTTACCCTTAAGCACATTCAGAACATCCAGTAGGTAGCTAACATTAAAACCAATCTCTAGCTCATCGCCGACATAGTTAACAGTAACCTCTTCTTCAGCCTCTTCCTGCTCTGGATTGTTGGCAACCATCTTGATAGCCCCATCCGATAACAAAATACGTACCCCACGATACTTCTCATTAGAGAGAATCGCGGTACGGCCAAACGCCTGCTTTAATTCTGCGCGATCGCCGATTACCTGCTTATCGCCACCCTTGGGTAGCACGCGATCATAGTCAGGGTAAGCCCCATCAACAAGCTTAGACGTGAAGCAATAGTCTGTACCTGTGATTCGTATATGATTCGAACCCATGGAAACATTAACTTCTTCATCACCAAGCAGTCGCGATAGCTCCATAATACCCTTACGAGGCAGTATGGCGGTAATAGTGTCCTGCACATCAACCTCACAGATACCGTCGCAAAGTGCCATACGATGGCCATCTGTGGCCACAGCACGCAACTTGTTAGTACTCAGCTCCCACAGCATACCGTTTAGATAGTATCTAACGTCCTGCTGAGCCATGGCAAACGAAGTCGCTTCGATCAAACCCTTAAGGATACTGGCCTGGACAGCGAAACTAATACTCTTCTCCCCTTCATCGACCGAGGGAAATTCATTGGCCGGCAATGTAGCCAATGTGAACTTACTGCGCCCGCTCTTAAGGGTCGCCTTCCCATCACTACTGGAGAAATCCACCTGAGCGTCTTCCGGTAGCGAGCGACAAATATCAAGAAACTTACGCGCAGACACAGTAACTTCGCCAGCCTCGGCAGCTACACCCACTTCAGTGGAGCCCACAATCTCAACCTCGAGATCCGTACCAGTCAAAGATAACTTAGTACCTTCAAGGCTAAGCAGCACATTGGACAGAATAGGTAACGTTTGGCGACGTTCAACGACACCAACAACGAGTTGTAGGGGCTTTAATAATGCTTCACGGGAAAGGCTGAATTTCATGGTAACTTTCTATCTCCAACAATCTGTAAGTCGATTAAAAAATAATTACATTGATCAGTTTAAGACATGCTTAAGTAGACAGCGTTCGATAGAGATTCTTGAGATCACGCTGAACTTCGCGGTCGATACTCTCAAGCTCCTTAACCTTACGACAGGCATGTAATACCGTCGTGTGATCGCGCCCTCCAAAGGACTCCCCTATCTCCGGCAAACTATGGTTAGTCAGCTCTTTGGCAATGGACATAGCCACCTGCCTAGGGCGTGCAACAGAGCGACTACGCCGCTTAGAGAGCATATCCGACATTTTTAACTTGTAGTAGTCGGCCACCACTCTTTGGATATTGTCTATGGTAACCAGCTTGTCCTGAAGTGCCAATAAATCTTTCAATGATTCACGAATTAAATCGATATCAATGGTTCTACCCGTGAACTGAGCATGGGCCATTACCCGCTTCAAAGCACCCTCAAGCTCACGTACATTTGAGCGAATACGCTGAGCAATAAAGAAGGCAGCATCTTTAGAAAGTGAAATCCCTACCTGCTCGGCCTTATTCATCAAAATCGCCGCACGGGTTTCAAGCTCTGGCGGCTCTACCGCTACGGTAAGGCCCCAACCAAAACGTGACTTTAGACGCTCTTCAACCCCATCCATTTCTTTAGGATATCGATCGCAAGTGAGGATCATCTGCTGCCCACCCTCAAGCAAGGCATTGTAGGTGTGAAAAAACTCCTCCTGAGAGCGCTCTTTACCCGCAAAAAACTGAATATCATCAATTAACAGGGCATCTACCGACCGGTAGAAACTCTTAAACTCGTCAATAGCCTTAAGCTGCAAGGCCTTGACCATGTCCGCAACAAAACGCTCTGAATGCAGGTAAACAATCTTGGCATCCGGCTTCTTGGCCCGCATGGCATTGCCAACGGCATGCATGAGGTGAGTTTTACCAAGACCTACACCGCCATATATAAAGAGAGGGTTGTAAGAACCACCAGGATTTTCAGCGACCTGCTGTGCAGCGGCAAACGCCAGTTGGTTGGACTTTCCTTCAACAAAGCTGTCGAAAGTGAAGTTTTTGTTTAAATTGGTTTTTAGGCTGCTCTCGGCAGCCGATTTGATAATAGCCGGCGCTTCAATAATACGCTGAGATGGCACAACTATCCGGCTTGGCTCTTCACGACCTCGATGAGCTTCGGGCTGAAAGCTTTCATTATTTACAGAGTTAGCCTGATCATTGGAAGACTTCCCAGCAGACTGCTGAAAAACCGGTGCGCTTGATCGATTAGCAGCCACTGCCAGAGAGACAGACTTTCCGCCAAGCTGATCAAATAATTCCTCTATCCGAGCAAGAAACTTATTCTTAACCCAGTCCTCAATAAACCGATTGGGAGCCAATAAGTGGACAACAGCCGCCAAGGGATCAGACGCCGGCTGGATAATCAGCGGCCTAATCCAAGTATTATATTGCTGTTCCGGCAACTCGCTACGAAGTTGACTCTGACATTGCGACCACACTACTTCAGGCACATCAAACCCCATTCTCTCGACCTTTTAATTCCATGTCGGCTCACTCAGGAAAAAACCCATTTACCGGAATATTCAACCCAACAAACCAATCTATTGTTCTACAATCTGCACTGCGAACTTTAGTAATCTCGCTTGCAGATGATTCTATACCCAAGATTATGGATTATCCACAACGGAAAAAGTGAACTGAAAAGGCAATTTTTAATTTTAACGTTTTAAATCAACGACTTAAATAAACTCAATGTTTTTTTTATCAACAGCATTTAAAAATAAATTGATCAAAAAACAACCAATTACTGTGGATAACCTGTGCATATACACTATATAACCAGTGTTTAACCGTTAAATGGACTGATAGGGAACACTAACCAATGAAGGTCCTATTTCTATAGTGACCAACAGTTAAATTATGGTCACTTTCCAATACAAAAGGAGGAAAAAATACGGCCCAGCAAGTCGTCTGAAGTGAACTGACCAGTAATTTCTGAGAGTTGTTGCTGCGCCTGACGGAGGTCTTCTGCCAGTAACTCACCAGCACCAGCACCTTCAAGCTGAGCAATCCCTGTAGTCACGAGATCCAGCGCTTTTCCCAATGCATCTAGATGTCGACGACGGGCTGAAAACAAACCCTCTGCCTGACCCTCGTAACCAATACTCTGCTGCAAGTAATCACTCAACGCATCGAAGCCAACATGTTGCTTGGCAGAGATAGCAAAGGTACGCTCGCGACCAGCAACAGCACCAGCGGTGTGGCCTGAACGGTCAATCTTATTTAATACCAGCGTCACCGGCTGGCGGGCGTCCGGAAAGCGCGTGAAGTACTCCGGCCAAATCGCCCTCAAATCAGGGTCATCAGACTCTGTAGCATCAACAACAAACAGTATTAAATCGGCCTTTTCGATTTCAGCCCAAGCGCGACGCACACCTTCTTGCTCTATTTCATCCTCACTATCTCTCAGGCCAGCCGTATCGACAATATTTAACGGCAGACCATTGAGTAGGATGCGCTCCCTAAGCACATCTCTCGTGGTACCCGCCACAGGTGTCACAATAGCCGCATCATTCCCCGCCAAGGCATTGAGAAGACTAGACTTACCTGCATTGGGTTTACCCGCCAATACAATTGTCATACCGTCACGAAGTAAAGAGCCCTGCTGAGCTCGATTGAGGATATTGTTGAGATTAGCCGCCAAATTATGAAGGTTACTAACAAGCCCCTCGTCCGCAAGAAAATCGATCTCTTCCTCGGGAAAATCAATCGCCGCCTCAACAAAAATTCTCAGCTCAATCATTTTTTCGACCAGCTGATTAATCATCACAGAGAATTCCCCCTGCATTGATCTCACCGCTGACCGCGCCGCCTGCAAAGAAGAGGCATCAATTAAATCGGCTATGGCTTCAGCCTGAGCTAGATCCATTTTGTCATTGAGAAAAGCACGTTCACTAAACTCGCCGGGGCGGGCCAAACGAGCACCTAGTTCCACACAGCGTTGCACCAACCTATCAAGTACAACGGGGCCACCATGGCCCTGAAGCTCAAGTACATTCTCACCCGTAAAGGAACTCGGGTTGGGAAAATATAGCGCCACACCCTCATCGATAGACTCACCCGCACAGTCCTGAAACCGACGGTAACTGGCCAGCCGTGGCTCAAGTGCCTCTCTACCCAGTAGACCAAGCAAGTATGGCTGTAAATTAATCGCCCCAGACAGGCGCACAATACCCACACCTCCTCGCCCCGGGGCAGTGGCGACAGCGACGATTACATCTTTATCATTTTGCAACATAGAACGATTATGCCTGATTAAGGGCCCTATAAAAAAGGCTCCAAGAGGAGCCTTTGTGAATCAATAAGCAGCGAGTACTTACTTATTCTTTTTCGCCTGTGCAAGCTGTCGACTAACCACCCATTGCTGAGCCATAGACAGGAGGTTGTTCACAGTCCAATAGAGCACCAGGCCAGCTGGGAAGATCATAAAGAAGAAGGTAAATGCAATCGGCATAATCTGCATAACCCTAGCCTGCATGGGATCTGTTGGCATTGGCTGCATTCTCTGCATCAGTAGCATACTGGCACCCATAACTAGAGGCAGAATAAAGTACGGGTCTTTTGCTGAGAGATCCTGAATCCACATTATCCAAGGGGCATGACGAATCTCAACAGACTCTAATAGCACCCAATACAGAGACAGGAATACCGGCATCTGTAGCAACATCGGGAAACAGCCGCCCGCAGGATTAACCTTTTCCTTTTTATAAAGCCCCATTAATTCCTGGGACATTTTTTGGCGATCATCGCCATATAATTCTTTTAATCGCGCCATCTCAGGCTGTAGGTTACGCATCTTAGCCATAGATTTAAGGCTAGTGGCTGACAGCGGGTAAAGTACTAACTTAATTCCCAGTGTTAGCAAAATAATCGACCAACCCCAGTTACCCACTATATTGTGGATCCACTGCATGGCGAAGAAAATTGGCTTAGCCAGCATCCACAGAAAACCATAATCAACAGTTAAATCAAGGTATTCAGCTAATTCCTCTAGCTTGTACTGGTCTTTCGGGCCCACATAAAACCGCGCACCATACTCACCAAACCCGCCAGCCGCTACGGCTATTGGCTGCCCAGTAAAGCCCATCAGGTACACATCTTTGTCGCCCAATTTGCGCAGGCTGAAGCTGTTTTTATCTGCAGTAGGTGGTATCCAGGCACTAACAAAGTAATGCTGCACCATAGCAACCCAGCCGCCAGTCACTGAAGCGGTGACTGTTTCATCTTCCATATCGCCAAAGTCATACTTGGAGAAATTCTTTTCTTCTTCACGAAGAGCAGCACCCAGATAAGGCTGAACACCAGTAGATTCAATAAGCGGTGAATGAGAATCGCGCTTTATTTGCCCGTAGAAGGTCGCATTCCATTCCTGCGACGTCCCATTGTTAATCAGGTACTCAACACCTACATCATAGCCATCGCGGCTAAACTCAAAGCGTTTTACCAAACGCACACCGTCTTGATTGTAGGTAAGGTCTACATTGAGAACCTCATCGTTACCATTAAACTCATAGCTATTTTGAGTGGCAAAAAATCGAGGTCGGCCATCACGAGTATCAGTACCATTGGGACCAATTAAGCCGCTCTGAGCGATGTACATATTATTTGAAGTACGGTTCAGCAGTTGAAAGGGCTTACCGCCATCCACAGCCATCTTAGTGAGATGTTTTAGAAGGTTAACCTCAATAATATCGCCGCCGAGGGTATCAATAACCACCTCGAGAACATCATTGCGTACAGTAACGAGCTGACTATTGGACGGCTCAACAAAAACAGCCGCTGGGGCCTGACCACTTAGTACAGGAAGCTCATCTTCATTTTGCGCAAGAGCCTGAGGAATAGGGCTGTCCACAGAGGGGCTGGCATAACTACTTTGCTGAATAACTTCAGGTTCGTTAGCTTCTTGAAACTGAGTCCACTCAATAACCAGTAACCAAGCAACGACACCCATACCACCTAATAATGTTGTTTTTAGCCAATCCATTCTATTTATAACTCTGTGTGATGATTATTACAGGGGGGTTTTACGTCTTGAACAGCTTGTTCGCCGACAGGATCGTACCCACCTGGATGAAAAGGATGGCATTTTACGAGTCTTCGCACCATAAGATAACCCCCCTTGAAAAAACCGTAACGTTCGAATGCTTCTTTTGCGTACTGAGAGCAGGTTGGGTGAAAGCGACAGTTGTTGCCCATTAGCGGACTAATGGCATACTGATAAAATTTGATCGCCCCAATTGCTAGCCTACGCATTGTTATCTCCCAGCGATTCACAGCGCTGCCGAAGTCTGCACCAAGATTGATGTAACAACAAGTTCATCTCTTGCGGGGTCATCTTATCAGCACCTTTACGAGCCAAAAAAACGATATCCAGTGCTACAGGGAAATCAAACTGACGAAAAGTCTCACGCACAACCCGTTTTACACGATTGCGGCCGACAGCGGTGGGGATATTTTTTTTACCTATCACTAACCCGAGTCGCGATTGACCAGAATTATTGGGAGAAGCTAATAGGAGAAGTTTCGGATGAGCAACCTTAAGCCTATTACAATCAAAAACCTCCTTATATTCAGAGGCTTTTAATAGGCGTCGATTCTTACTGAAGGCGTAACTGGGCACGGAGCCCTAAAACCTTAAGCTGATAAACGCTTGCGGCCTTTGGCACGACGGCGATTCAAAACAGCACGACCACCAGGAGTAGCCATACGAGATCTAAAACCATGAGTGCGTTTGCGCTTTAAGTTACTAGGTTGGAATGTTCTTTTCATTGTCTTAATCCAAAAATAATTGCGGTACTGTTTTCAGGCGGGGGATTCTAATGAAATTACCTCAGCATATCAACGGTTTATTACTTTAATCTCAATTAACTGTAAAGAACGGTTAGCGCCAAACCTGCGGTTATCAGTGACTCACAGATAACAAACAACTTATCCCCAACATTTAAACCTTCAGCCGAATTATCGGGCTGATAATTATTTTCATGTACAAAACCTATGGATAACATTGCTAACTACTCACCGATTTATTCACTTATGCCCTTAATCTGAATTTAGGCGAAATTTAATACCGGCGAGAACATAAGTAATAACATACCTAAAACAGTCTTAATAAAGCGTTTATACAGCCTTATTTCTCTCGTAAACCATTGTTTAATATGTATATTTTAAACTTACTAACAAAAACACCGGTCCCTAATAACAATAACAATAACCTAATACATACTATATATAGATAATATTACCAACCAATAAGTTTAAAAGACCCAACATAACCACAGACAAAAATCCCTAACGAAACTGCTTATTATTTAGCCACACACCCGTATAATGGGCAGCCGAAATTCCACAAGCCTATTGAAGTCCTATGCAATACCCAGACATATTCGACGTAATCGTTATTGGCGGAGGCCACGCAGGCACTGAGGCCAGCCTTGCTTCCGCACGCATGGGCTGCAGCACATTGCTGTTGACGCACAATATTGAAACGCTGGGCCAGATGTCATGTAATCCCGCTATCGGCGGTATCGGCAAAAGCCATCTGGTGAAGGAAATCGATGCCCTTGGTGGCGCCATGGCCTTGGCAACCGACCTAGGTGGAATCCAGTTTCGAGTGCTCAATGCCCGCAAAGGCCCGGCAGTTCGCGCCACTCGCGCCCAGGCTGACAGAGTTCGTTACAAGGCAGCTATCCGTGACATGCTGGAGAATCAACCTAACCTGACCATTTTTCAGCAGGGCGTTGATGATTTAATTATCGAAGGCGACAGAGTTACTGGTGCCGTTACCCAGATGGGTTTGCGTTTTAGTGCCAAAACCGTCGTGGTTACCGCGGGAACATTTCTGGCAGGCAAAATCCATATTGGTTTAGAAAATCATGCTGCTGGCCGAGCGGGTGATCCTCCTGCAGAAAATCTTGCCAAGCGATTACGTGAACTGCCGTTCAGGGTTGAGCGCCTTAAAACCGGCACGCCCCCCAGAATTGATGCGCGCAGTGTCGATTTCACCCATTTACCAGAGCAGTGGGGCGACAAGCCAGAACCCATTATGTCGTATATGGGTCGTCTTGAGGATCATCCCCCGCAAACCTGCTGCTGGATTACTTACACAAATACAAAAACCCATGAGATTATTCATGGCGGTATGGATCGTTCACCAATGTATACCGGCGTTATCGATGGTGTTGGACCAAGATACTGTCCCTCCATCGAAGACAAGGTAGTGCGTTTTGCTGACAAAGATAAACATCAGATATTTGTTGAGCCTGAGGGACTAGATACCCATGAGCTCTACCCCAATGGTATTTCCACCAGCCTGCCCTTTGATGTTCAGTTAAATTTGGTTCGTTCTATTCAGGGCTTTGAAAATGCTCACATTACTCGCCCCGGTTATGCCATTGAATATGATTATTTTAATCCACAGGATCTTAAATATTCACTGGAAACAAAATCTATTCAGGGGCTATTTTTTGCCGGTCAAATAAACGGCACTACAGGCTACGAAGAGGCTGCAGCCCAGGGTTTACTGGCCGGTACCAATGCGGCATTGCAGGTTCAGGATAAAGATAGCTGGTGTCCTGGGCGTGACAAAGCCTACATGGGAGTGTTGGTAGATGATCTTATTAGTATGGGCACAGCAGAGCCCTATCGCATGTTTACTAGCCGTGCAGAATATCGATTGCTGTTACGTGAAGATAACGCAGATTTACGATTAACCGAAAAAGGCCGTGAACTGGGTTTGGTTAACGACAGTCGTTGGAAGAGCTTTTGTGAAAAGCGCGAAGCTATTGAGTTGGAACGTCAGCGTCTAAAAGACACCTGGATTCAACCTGGAACCGAGGCCGCTCAAAAGATTGCCGATCATATTGAAAATAAACTGTCCCATGAGTACTCATTATTTGAGTTACTTAAACGCCCTGAACTCAACCATAAAATTCTCAGCTCAGTCTGCCCTCCTGCAGAAAATACAGTGAGTCAGAAGGTGGCTGAGCAGGTAGAGATCGACGCCAAGTATTCTGGTTATATTAACCGTCAGCAAGACGAAGTTGATAAGTTACAGCGCCATGAGAACACTGCAATTCCGGCTAATTTCGATTATAAAAAAATCAGTGGGTTATCTAATGAAATAAAGCAGAAGCTCAGTGATGTAAAGCCCGAAACATTGGCTCGAGCATCGAGAGTGCCTGGTGTTACACCGGCTGCGATTTCGTTGTTACTTGTTATGCTTAAAAAACATGCAGCCTGATTCCTCTGTGAGCCAGAAGCGGGCTAAGCTGCAGGCTGGCATAGACACATTAGGAATTGCTTGCACCACAGAGCAACTTGATCTGTTGCTCGCCTACCTAAATATGCTTGAACGATGGAATAAAGCCTATAACCTCACGGCTATTCGCGATCCTATGCAAATGATTAATCTGCACCTGCTAGATAGTTTAGCGCTGCAGTCTTATATTGTGGACAAGAAAAACCTGATTGATATAGGTACGGGCCCAGGTTTGCCGGGTATTCCTCTAGCTATTATGAACCCCGATAAACACTTCACGTTACTAGACAGCGCAGGCAAAAAAACACGGTTTTTATTCCAGGTGCGTACCGAATTAGGGTTGAGTAATGTGCTTGAGGTTAACAAACGCGCCGAAGCCTTTGTGCCAGAAAAGCGTTACGACACTGTTTTAAGTCGTGCGTTTAGCTCCCTGCCTGACATGTTAAAAACCTGCCAACATCTCGTGACAGACAGTGGCTGCTTTATTGCCATGAAAGGAAGATTACCTGAATCAGAGTTGAGCGAAATACCGAAAGACTATAAGGTCTCTGACTTGTGTCGATTAGACATACCAAATGTCGATGGTGAAAGACATTTAATAACCATCACCCACAGCTCGTTGTAAAGCAACTATAAGGTAAGTACATCAGTGCGCATACTATCAATAGCTAATCAGAAAGGCGGTGTCGGTAAAACCACTACAAGCGTTAATCTTGCTGCGTCTCTGGCTGCCTACAAAAAACGCGTGCTACTGGTAGATATTGATCCCCAGGGTAATGCCACCATGGGTTCCGGGATTAACAAACAAGATTGTAAGCTCAGCGTTTATCATGTGCTTACCGAAAAAAACACCATTGAAGATGTGATTGTGACGGCTGAGCAAGGCAAATATCACCTCTTACCTTCTAATGGCGATTTGGTTGCTGCAGAGGTTGAGTTGATGCAAGAGATTGGTCGTGAAAGCCGGCTGCGTCATGCTATTAAGCGAGTCGCTAGCAATTACGATTACGTGATTATTGACTGCCCTCCCTCATTAAACATGCTCACCGTAAATGCGTTGGTTGCCAGCGATGGCGTTTTGATTCCTATGCAGTGCGAATACTATGCTCTTGAAGGACTATCTGCCCTTAATAATACGATTCGTCAAATCGCCAAGCTAATTAACCCCCGATTAAAGATCGAGGGTATTTTACGTACCATGTACGATCCACGCAGTAGTCTCACGAATGCGGTGTCTGCGCAGCTGAGAAAATATTTCGGTGATCGGGTTTACCGCGTTAGCATTCCTCGGAACGTGCGTCTCGCCGAAGCCCCCAGTCATGGTATGCCTGCACTGGTCTATGATAGAAACTCAAAAGGCTCTGTTGCCTATTTGGCACTGGCCGGCGAGATACTCCGTCAAGAAAAAGAACAGCAAGCACAAAAAACCCAAGCCACAGGGATCTAACAACATGGCAACAAAACGACAAAGTCTGGGTAAAGGATTGGATGCATTGCTGGGAATTCCTGAGGATACGGAAATTCCCGAGCAAGACTCCGCAGAGGGTACTGACTCAAATAATGGGGTAGACGGCAAGCTATGTCAGTTGCCGGTAGAGTTCCTCCAACGCGGAAAATATCAGCCACGTAGAGATCTAAATCCAGATGCTCTCCAGGAGTTAGCTAGCTCAATTGCCTCTCAGGGTGTGATGCAGCCAATTGTTGTACGCCCCATAGGAAAAGATAAATACGAAATTATTGCTGGTGAGCGACGTTGGCGCGCTACACAGCAAGCGGGTCTAGACAGTATTCCTGCGATTGTTCGCGAGGTCTCAGACGAAGCAGCAGTCGTTATGGCGCTGATCGAAAACATTCAACGGGAAGATCTAAACCCCATTGAAGAGAGTCTGGCGCTGATCCGACTGCAGGATGAATTTAAGTTGACCCAACAGCAGGTTGCAGATGCCGTTGGCAAATCACGCTCAGCTGTCACTAATCTTATGCGACTAGCCAGCTTGGAATCTCCGGTGCAGTTGCAGGTTGAGCGCGGTGAGTTAGAGTTGGGTCATGCTAAGTGTTTACTTGGTTTAGACGGTAATGTGCAGATACAGGCCGCGCGAACCGTGGCAGCCAACGCCATGACTGTTCGCCAAACTGAAGCTCTGGTGAAAAAGTTACAAAACCCAACCACCCAGAATGCCAAAACAGAGGCTACTGACAGCACCGCAGATATCATGCGCTTACAAGAAGAGCTGTCTGAAAAGGTCGGTGCCGTAGTGCAGATTCAGCACGGTGCTAAGGGTGCAGGTAAGCTGGTTTTTAAATATAACAGCGTTGATGAGCTCGAAGGTATTCTTGCCCATCTAAAGTAGCTAGATATCAAACAGGCCGATTCCCGATATATAAGGTGTTTAGCGAGTTGAATATCACTAACACTATACCTATAATGCCGATCCGTTCGAGGTGGGTCTAATGCTCTCCTTAGCTGGACCTGGGAAAAGTGGACGAAAGGCATGATGACGACCATTCCCAAACCACCAATGCATAGAGTTGCGCTCTATCAGATAATAGTACTGCTGCCAGTAAGCGGATTGTTGATGATGGTAAGTCAGGTAATTGCCTATTCGGTATTGATAGGTGGTCTGATTCAGATTGTGCCTCAAGCTTGGTTTGCACGGCAGGCTTTTAAGTATGCCGGTGCTAGACAGGTACATTTAGTTGCTCGCGCCATGTACCAAGGCGCAGCAGGAAAAATTGTGTTAACGGCCGCTATGTTTATCACCACATTTATATTGTGGAAAGAACTTAATTTTTTGGTCGTTTTTAGTACTTTTATCGTAATGATCCCGTTGCAGTGGTTTATTACCGTAAGATTATTGAAATAGTAGTACCCAATAATGTGTGGCGCTTACTTTTAGGTAATTCTTTAGGTAGCTGCTAGCCGAAATTAGAATTGCACTGATTTAACGAGAGTTGAGATACATGGCAGGCGAGAATCCCGCAAGTACAACTGAATATATTCAGCACCACTTAACCAACTTGGTTTATGGCAACCATCCCGACAACGGGTGGAGCTTTGCTCATGGCGCTCAAGAAGCGGCAGAGATGGGCTTTATGGCCATTCATGTTGATTCAATGGCCTGGTCAATTGGTTTGGGTGTTCTGTTTTGTTGGTTATTCCGTTCCGCTGCAAAGCGTGCGACGACTGGCGTACCTACTGGCCTACTAAACTTCGTTGAGTTAATTATTGAGTTTATTGATGGTGCTGTAAAAGATAGCTTCCATGGTCGCAACAAGCTAGTTGCCCCTCTCGCGCTGACTATCTTTGTTTGGATCTTCCTGATGAACTTCATGGACCTGCTCCCAGTTGACCTGATACCAGAGTTACTGATGATGGTTGGCGTTCCCTACCAGAAGATTGTTCCATCAACAGATCCTAATATCACCTTAGGTATGGCACTGGGCGTATTTGTGCTCATGCTCTACTACTCAATCAAAATCAAGGGCACTGGCTTTATTAGCGAGTTGACCATGCACCCTTTCAATCACTGGGCCTTTATTCCAGTTAACCTATTTATGGAAACTGTTGGCCTGCTAGCAAAACCTTTTTCACTGGGTCTTCGACTTTTCGGCAACATGTATGCCGGTGAAATGATATTTATCCTGATTGCGACTACATTCGCAGCGGGCGCAGGCGCTGGTCTTATCGGTGGCGGTTTGCATGCACAAATCTTTGGGGAGCACACTAGCGCTTGGTTCTGGTTAGTTATCTTTATCTTGGTCTGCGGCGTTTGCTGGCTAAACCTCAAAGGAAAAATACCCACGGGTAGAACTGTTTTGCTATGTATGGTGTTTATGACCATAGGTGGTGGCTTAACAGCTCTGGGTGGCGGGTTAATGCAATGGGGCTGGGCGGTATTCCATATTTTGGTTATTACTCTGCAGGCATTTATTTTTATGGTTCTTACTGTCGTCTATCTCAGCATGGCGCATGAAGAGCACTAATTCTTACTTTATTATTTAACTACTAAAAATCGGGAGTCTACGATGGAACTTATATACATTGCTGCGGCAATAATGCTCGGATTGGGCGCACTAGGGGCAGCTGTTGGTATGGGCCTGTTGGGCGGTAAGCTGATCGAAGGAACAGCGCGTCAACCAGAATTAGGTCCAATGCTTCAGGGTAAAATGTTCCTGCTAGCTGGTCTGATCGATGCTGTGCCTATTATTGGTGTTGGTATTGCTATGTACCTGATCTTTGTTGTTGCTCCAACAGCAGCTGGCGCGTAACAACAATTTTTAACTCATCTATTAATGAGGTATTGGCGTGAATATTAATCTAACGCTTTTTGGTCAGATGGTGACGTTTGCATTTTTCGTGTGGTTTTGCATGAAGTTTGTATGGCCTGTCATTATTGAGGCTATGGAAGAGCGCCAGAAGAAAATCGCTGATGGACTTGATGCAGCTGACCGTGCCCTGCGCGATCTTGAATTGGCTCAGAATAAAGCTACTGACCAAATGAAAGAAGCAAAACAGGAAGCGGCCGGCATTATTGATCAAGCCAACAAGCGCGCAAATCAAATTGTTGATGAAGCAAAGCAGCAAGCTGTAGCCGAAGGCGATCGCCTGAAGTTGTCAGCTCAAGCTGAGATCGAGCAAGAAATTAACCGTGCTAAAGAAGAGTTGCGTGCCCGTGTGGCAGGTTTGGCTCTGGCTGGTGCGGAGAAAGTGCTCGAAGCGTCAATTGATGATAAAGCTAACCGCGCGTTAGTCGACAAACTGGCAGCGCAGCTGTAACCGAGGTTTAACATGGCAGAATTGAGCACATTAGCTCGGCCCTATGCGAAGGCAGCGTTTGAATTTGCTGCTGATGCCGGGGACCTGCAAGGCTGGTCAAAAAGCCTTTCCACTGCTGGTGCTGTTGCAGAACAGTCCGCGGTTGTTAAGCTTTTGAGTTCACCGAGCTCAACAGCGGCGCAGCAAGCAGCGGCAGTCGTTGATATCTGTGGTGACGCGTTGAGTGCAACGGGTCAAAACTTTATTGCAATTTTGTCAGAAAATCGACGCTTGCAACTGTTACCCCAGATCTCACGTCAGTTTGAAATCATGAAAGCCAATCGTGAAAAAGCGATTGATGTGGAAGTGATATCAGCGCAGGCACTGGACGCAAAGCAACAGCAACAACTCAGCGATGCACTTGGTGCAAAGCTGGAACGTAAAATAAACATGCAGGTTAGTTTAGACAAGAGCCTGCTGGGTGGTGCGGTAATACGCGCCGGGGATACCGTCATAGACGGGTCCATTCGTGGCCGTTTGGCCAAACTCGCCGAGTCACTAAATTCCTAAGGATTGAGGCCTAAGCATGCAGCAACTGAATCCATCAGAGATCAGCGAAATTATTAAGAGTCGTATCGACAACCTTGATGTTTCGTCAGAAGCCCAAAATGAGGGCACCATTGTTTCCGTATCGGACGGTATCATTCGTATTCACGGTCTAGCCGACGTGATGTATGGCGAAATGATCGAATTCGATGGCGGTGTTTACGGTATGGCACTTAACCTGGAGCGCGATTCAGTCGGCGCCGTGGTTTTGGGTGACTACCAGGCACTTGCCGAAGGACAGAAAGCCCGATGCACCGGACGTGTATTGGAAGTCCCCGTTGGACCAGAACTCGAAGGCCGTGTAGTAGATGCACTGGGTAACCCTATCGATGGTAAAGGTCCGGTAAACGCAGCACTTACCGACGCAATTGAAAAAGTTGCTCCTGGTGTTATTGAGCGTCAGTCAGTAGATCAGCCAGTTCAAATTGGTCTGAAAGCTATTGATGCCATGGTGCCGATCGGTCGTGGTCAGCGCGAGTTGATCATTGGTGACCGTCAGATTGGTAAAACTGCCATCGCGGTTGACGCAATCATCAACCAGAAAGGTTCTGGCGTTAAATGTGTCTATGTAGCGGTTGGCCAAAAAGCCTCCTCTGTTGCTGCAGTGGTACGTAAATTAGAAGAGCACGGCGCAATGGAACACACCATTGTTGTTGCTGCTACTGCTTCTGATCCAGCAGCCATGCAGTTTCTAGCACCTTTCGCTGGTTGTTCCATGGGCGAGTACTACCGTGACCGCGGTCAAGATGCGCTAATTATTTATGATGATTTGACTAAGCAGGCTTGGGCCTACCGTCAGATCTCACTGCTGCTTAAACGTCCTCCGGGTCGTGAAGCCTATCCTGGTGATGTGTTCTATTTGCACTCCAGATTGCTTGAGCGTGCAGCCCGTGTAAATGCGGACTACGTAGAGAAGTTCACCAAAGGTGAAGTTAAAGGTAAGACGGGTTCATTGACTGCATTGCCAGTGATTGAAACTCAGGCCGGTGATGTATCAGCCTTTGTACCCACTAACGTAATTTCGATTACCGATGGTCAGATCTTCCTTGAAGCCGATATGTTTAACGCCGGCGTACGTCCAGCGATGAACGCAGGTGTTTCTGTTTCTCGAGTAGGTGGCGCGGCACAGACTAAGATTATTAAGAAACTGTCCGGTGGTATTCGTACCGCACTGGCACAGTATCGTGAGCTAGCGGCATTCTCGCAGTTTGCGTCTGATCTTGATGCAGCAACCAAAGCACAGCTTGATCACGGTGAGCGAGTGACCGAATTGATGAAGCAGAAGCAGTATTCTCCCCTCAGTATTGCTGAGATGGGTCTGGTGCTTTACGCGGCAGATAATGGTTTCTTGCAGACTGTTGAAGTCAGTAAAATTGGTGACTTTGAAGATGCGCTGCTTTCCTACATGAAAGCTGAGCACAGTGATTTGCTAGATCAAATCAATCAATCAGGCGATTACAACGACGACATAGCAGCTGGCTTTAAAGCTGCATTAGAAAAGTTCGTTGCAACCCAAACCTGGTAAGTCAGCGTAACTGGACAGGCATAAGAGATGGCAATCGGAAAAGAAGTAAAAACCAAAATTGCTAGTATTGGTAGCACGCAGAAAATCACTAGCGCCATGGAAATGGTTGCGGCGAGTAAAATGCGTCGTGCCCAGGAGCGTATGCAACTGGGCAAGCCCTACGCAGGCCGCATCCGTGATGTAGTGGGTCATATTGCTAACGCTGTGTCCGAATACAAACATCAGTATTTGGCCCAGCGCGAAGTGAAGCGTGTTGGCTACATCATTATTTCGACAGACCGTGGTCTCTGTGGTGGTTTGAATATTAATCTGTTCAAAACGGCATTGAAATCAATGAAAGCCTTGTCTGATGAGGGTGTTGACGTTGATATCTGTGTTGTGGGCAACAAAGCCGGAGCATTTTTTGGTGCTGTCGGTGGGAATGTTGTTGCAGCCGTCAAAGATGTGGGTGACGAACCTAATGCCGCAGACCTTATTGGTGGCGTAAAGGTAATGTTAGACGCCTTTGATGAAGGTCGTTTGGATAAGCTCTTTGTCGTAAGTAATGAGTTTGTAAACACCATGACTCAGAAGCCAAGAGTAGAGCAGCTGTTGCCGTTAGCGCCAGTGGGTGACGAGAGTATCTCTCATCACTGGGACTATATTTACGAGCCAGACGCCAAAGAATTACTGGATGGATTATTGATTCGTTATATTGAATCTCAGGTCTATCAAGGTGTAGTAGAAAACAAAGCATGTGAGCAAGCAGCAAGAATGCTAGCCATGAAAAGTGCCACCGACAATGCCGGTGAAATGATAGACGAGTTGCAACTTCTTTATAACAAGGCCCGTCAGGCAGCGATTACACAAGAGCTGTCCGAGATTGTAAGTGGCGCAGCCGCCGTATAAAGCCAAACGAATTTAAAAAGATTTAGTAAAGAGGAACCGGACATGAGTAGCGGAAGAATCGTACAAATTATTGGTGCTGTGATCGATGTGGAATTTCCACGTGATCAGGTACCCAGCGTGTATGACGCACTAGTCGTCGACGACAAGGGCTTAACTCTTGAAGTTCAGCAGCAGTTGGGCGATGGCGTAGTACGTACAATTGCCATGGGTGCTTCAGAAGGCATCAGCCGCGGACTTGGCGTTCAAAACACCAAAGCCCCTATTTCTGTACCCGTTGGTATAGAGACACTGGGCCGTATTATGGATGTGCTGGGCAACCCGATTGACGAAAAAGGTCCAATCGGTGAGAAAGAGCGCATGGCCATTCACCGCAAGCCCCCTGCCTATGACCAGCTGTCAGCTTCTGACGAGCTTCTGGAAACAGGCATCAAGGTAATCGATTTGGTTTGCCCTTTCGCCAAAGGCGGTAAGGTCGGATTATTCGGTGGTGCTGGTGTTGGTAAAACCGTAAACATGATGGAGCTGATCAACAACATTGCGACAGAGCACAGCGGTCTGTCTGTATTTGCTGGTGTTGGTGAGCGTACTCGTGAAGGTAACGACTTCTACTACGAAATGCAGGAATCCGGTGTTGTAAACATCGAAACTCCAAGCGAATCTAAGGTGGCCATGGTTTATGGTCAGATGAATGAGCCTCCAGGTAACAGACTGCGTGTAGCGTTGACCGGTCTGACTATGGCAGAGAAATTCCGTGACGAAGGTAAAGACGTACTGTTGTTCGTCGACAATATCTATCGTTACACATTGGCGGGTACTGAAGTATCTGCACTGTTGGGCCGTATGCCATCAGCGGTAGGCTACCAGCCTACTCTGGCGGAAGAAATGGGCGTACTTCAGGAGCGAATTACTTCCACTAAGACCGGTTCTATTACATCTGTACAGGCGGTATATGTACCTGCAGATGATTTGACCGATCCATCGCCAGCCACAACCTTTGCTCACTTGGACTCAACCGTTGTACTGAGCCGAGATATTGCGTCTAAAGGTATTTACCCCGCGGTAGATCCATTGGATTCAACCTCGCGTCAGCTCGATCCATTGATTATTGGTCAAGAGCACTATGAAGTCGCCCGTGGCGTGCAGTCAGTACTGCAGCGTTATAAAGAGTTGAAAGATATTATTGCGATTCTGGGAATGGATGAGCTATCAGAAGAAGATAAGCTGGCCGTATCCCGCGCACGTAAAATCGAGCGTTTCTTATCGCAGCCATTCCATGTTGCTGAAATCTTTACTGGAGCACCAGGTAAGTACGTGTCGTTAAAAGACACTATTGCTGGCTTCCAGGGAATTCTTGGCGGAGAGTACGATCATCTGCCAGAGCAGGCTTTCTACATGGTTGGCTCAATCGACGAAGCAGTCGAAAAAGGCGCTAAGCTTTAATTAACGACGGCTATTGTCCAGAAATGGTCTAGAGATAGTCTAGAAAGGGTCTAGAAAGATATGGCTATAACAGTTCATTGTGACATTGTAAGTGCGGATGAATCTCTGTTCTCCGGCTTGGTCGAGATGGTGGTTGCCACCGGTTCTCTTGGCGAGCTGGGTATTACAGCAGGTCACGCGCCACTACTGAGTGACTTAAAGCCCGGTCCAGTCCGTCTGGTTAAACAGAATGGTGAAGAAGAAATTTACTATCTGTCTGGTGGATATTTAGAAGTGCAGCCAAATTGCATCTCGATCCTTGCCGACACAGCTGTTCGCGCAGGTGATATCGATGAGGCGGCAGCAGCTGAAGCCGTTAAAAGTGCCGAGCAAGCAATGGCTAATCAGGCGGGCGAAATCGAGTATTCAAAAGCCGCCAGCATGTTAGCAGTAGCAACAGCCCAGCTCCGCACAGTGCAAACGCTGCGCAAAAAGTTAGGTGGTTGATTACAGATCAGTTTGATTTAAAAAGGGTGGCTTAGCTGCCCTTTTTTTTGCCTAGAGATTTCTCCATGGCATACTTGTGTCGGCATCACTTTGACAGTAACGTAACCCTTATTAAAACCTTGGGCATGGAGCATTAGCGGAAACCCTATGAGTAAAACAGACATTGTCATCCTTGCCGCTGGCAAGGGCACGCGCATGCAATCAGCCCTGCCCAAGGTTCTCCACTCTCTGGCAGGCACACCTATGCTGGGCCATGTTATAGCGGCAGCCGATACGGTGACCAATTCACAGAAAATTATCGTAATCGGCCATGGCGCCGAGCGAGTGGAAACCACCTTTGCCTCAACCGACGCAGTGTTTGTGCAACAAACAGAGCAGCTGGGCACAGCCCACGCCGTGGAAATGGCACTGCCCTATTTGCGCAAAGATGCCAAAGTATTAATTCTCTATGGTGATGTGCCACTCATTAAAGCCGACACCATTGCCAAGATGTTGGGGGCCGTCACCGATCAGTCAATTTCCCTGCTCACTATTAGCCTCGATGACCCAATGGGCTATGGCCGTATTGTGCGTAATACAGGTGGAGAGATTGAATCCATTATTGAGCAAAAAGACGCTAGCGCTGATCAGTTGACTATTAAAGAGATAAATACGGGCGTATTGGCTTTAGGCACCACACAGCTATGTGCCTGGCTTCCCCAGATTGATAACAATAACGCGCAGGGTGAGTTTTATCTTACCGACCTAATTGCACTGGCCCGCAGTAATGGGTTTAGCGTTAATAGTATTCAACCGACATCGGCAACTGAGGTAGAGGGTGTGAATAACAGAATTCAGCTCAGTCAGCTTGAGCGCGCTCATCAGCTTGAATTGGCTGAAGCACTTATGCTGTCAGGCACAAGCCTGGCAGACCCAAATCGTTTCGATCAGCGCGGCACACTAAGCGCTGGCACCGATAACTATATTGATATTAACTGTGTCTTCGAAGGCAATGTGACTATAGGTTCGAATGTAACCATTGGGCCAAACTGCCAGATTATTAACACCCGGATCGGTGATGGGGTAGAGATAAAAGCTAACAGCCATATAGAGCAAGCCGTCATCGGCGACCGTGCGATTATTGGTCCCTTTGCCCGGCTGCGCCCAGGTACAGACTTGGGCACCGATACAAAGGTAGGTAATTTCGTTGAAACCAAAAAAGCCGTTGTTGGTAATGGCAGTAAGATTAACCATCTTAGCTATGTAGGCGATGCCGAACTTGGCGAGAATGTAAATGTAGGTGCAGGCACAATTACCTGTAACTACGATGGTGTAAATAAACATAAAACCATTATGGGGAACGGTGTGTTTATTGGGTCTAACAGCACATTGATTGCCCCTATAAAAATTGCCAATGAAGGGTTTGTGGCAGCGGGATCAACGGTTAATCAAGATGTGTCAGCAAATACACTAGCGGTAAGTCGCGCCAAACAGCGTAATATTTCGGGCTGGAAACGCCCAACTAAAAAGGAAAGTTGAAACATGTGCGGAATAGTTGGCGCAGCCACCCACAGAAACGTTTATAAAATACTAATTGAAGGTTTGCATCGTCTTGAGTATCGCGGCTACGATTCAGCGGGACTTTCGATTATCGATGAACATAAAAAATTACAGACTAGAAAAAGTGTCGGTAAAGTTGCCGCTCTTGAAGCAGTTGCCGAGCAGCAACCCCTAGCGGGTAATACCGGTATTGCCCACACTCGTTGGGCCACCCACGGAAAGCCCAGCACCATTAATTCTCACCCTCATACTTCTAACGGTGTCTCCGTTGTCCATAATGGTATTATTGAAAATCACGACCAATTACGTAAAGACGTAATTGCCCTAGGCTATGAAATACTTTCTGAAACCGATAGCGAAGTTATCGGACACCTAGTACATCATCAATTAAAAAGTACCGACGATCTGCGTACTGCAGTTCAGCACGTGATTGCTAAATTAGAGGGCGCCTATGCCCTAGGCGTCATCGTAGACGATCAACCCCATACTATTATTGGTGCTCGCAGCGGTAGCCCATTAGTTGTTGGGCTCGGTATTGATGAACACTTTATTGCATCAGATCAGATGGCTTTGCGTCAGGTAACTGACCGATTTATCTTTTTAGAAGAAGGTGATTTGGTAGAGCTCTCTGCTGAAAAATATAGTATTTATGATGTACAGGGAAATAGTGTAAAGCGATCGCAGCAGCAACTAGATGAAAAAGATTTGATTGCAGAAAAGGGCGAGTATCGCCACTTTATGCAAAAAGAAATGTTTGAGCAGGCTTCGGTTCTTGCAGATACCACTGCCGGCCGCATTGGCGACAATCATATTCTAGAAGCAATTTTTGGCTATCAGGCTGACCCGCTTTTTGCACAAACTAACAACATCCATATCATTGCCTGCGGCACCAGCTTTCATTCTGGACTTGTCGCCAAATACTGGCTGGAAGAACATGCAGGTGTTCCCTGCCAGGTTGAAGTGGCCAGCGAATACCGCTATCGCAAAGTACCTGTACCAGCCGGCACTCTGTTCGTCACTATTTCTCAGTCTGGCGAAACAGCAGATACGTTAGCGGCACTACGCAAAGCAAAAGAAAATAACTACCTTGGGTTTCTAGCAATTTGCAATGTTGCTAATAGCTCCCTTGTGCGTGAATCAAATATTTCACTAATGACTATGGCCGGCGTAGAAATTGGCGTCGCGTCTACCAAGGCCTTTACAACTCAGCTAGTCGCATTACAGCTTTTGACTTTATCTCTTGGCCGACATAAAGGTCTGGATAAAAAAGTAGAACAAGAATTAGTGAAAAATCTGCATCAACTACCAGATCTCTGTCGTCAGGTACTGGCGCTAGATTCTGTTATTGAGGAAATGTCACAAGCCTTTGCCAACAAACATCATGCGCTATTTTTGGGCCGTGGTGAGCAGTACCCCATTGCAATGGAGGGGGCGTTAAAGTTAAAAGAAATCTCCTATATTCATGCCGAAGCTTACCCATCGGGTGAATTAAAACATGGGCCATTGGCATTAGTTGATGAAGATATGCCGGTAGTAACCGTTGCACCCAATAATGAGTTGTTGGAAAAATTAAAATCAAATCTGCATGAGGTTCGTGCGCGAGGCGGTCAGCTATTTGTATTTGCGGATGCCGATTCAGGTTTTGTAAGTGAGCCTGGCATCACTGTTATTGCAATGCCACATGTACCAAAAAGTTTAGAAGCGATTATTTATACGCTTCCATTACAGATGCTGTCTTATCATGTTGCCCTACTTAAGGGTACGGATGTAGATCAGCCGAGAAATCTAGCAAAATCAGTAACTGTCGAGTAGTTTCGAAGAGTGATTTAGAAGGAGATAACAATGGAAGGATTAGCCATAATAGGGATTGTGTTCGGGTTGTTGGCCTTTGTGAGAGTAGAGAAGTTAATCAAGACATTAAAAGAAAAAGAAATACTCGAAGAAAATTATAGGTAAGACGAGATCACCTTCATAAGCCTTCATCCATTGTCGAGTAATTTCAAATATAAAATAAAAATAGGAATAGCCAGCGTGAATAAAAATATTAAAATGAAAATATTTTATTACTTAATAGCAGTCCTTGGAGCTTCTGCACTAAATGCGGATACTTTAGATGTTGAAATTCATGGCGTTACGAAAGCAGGACTGTTGCATTTAGCAATTTACGATTCTAAGGATGTATTTGAGTCAGACAAAGGCGACAAGCCTGGCCCGCGTCCTGGGATAGTATCGGGTACGGTTAAGCAAATTGCTAAAGGGATTTATAGAGACTCTTTTGAAATTCCCGCTGGAACCTATGCGATTGGATTTTATATTGATGCCAATGGGAACGAGAAGCTTGATACCAACTTTCTTGGTATTCCAAAAGAGGAGTTTGGGTTCTCTAATAATGCAATGGGCGCATTTTCGGCACCTAAATTTGAGGCGGCATCGTTTGTTTTGGTAAGACATAAAACAATTAAAATAGACCTTTAAATTTCATTAAAAAATATTTTATCGGTCTTTGAGTTTGCTCTAGGTACGCACGGCACAGTAGCGTTTTCTCCAAAAAAAATTACAAAGACAGTAGAAAGATAAAGACCTAATGCCTAAATTAAATTCAGTTTATAAAACCAATAAAAGAGGAATAGACTATGGTTATTATCATCCACGCAACCTTGGCGATATTAGCGGTCCCTCTTGGACTATTTATATTTTCAACACAAAAAGGCACAGGGCAGCACAAGTTTCTTGGAAAAATATGGATTACATGTCTAGCTATGGTGAGTGTGACCGCAATCTTTATTCAAGAAATAACGCCTGGAGAATATAGCTTTATTCACCTGCTAATCCCGGTCACCTTAATCACTCTAGTCGTCTCGATATGGAGTATCAGAAGATTCAAACAGACCAAAATCCAAAAATATAGAAAACTACATATGATTTCTATGATTAATGTCTATATAGGTGCGCTCGTTATCGCGGGTCTTTTTACCTTGACGCCCGGACGAATTTTCCACCAGCTTATATTTGGATGATTAAAAAAGGCCCCTGGGATATGGAAGAGGCCTTTTGTTGTTTTAGAAATAGTCTTAACAGGCTACGGCTCGAACATACCAGGGCCAGGAAGCTACCAGTGCAGCGTAGGTTGGAAAGCCATATGTGAGAGCTGCTGCTGCAGCCGTGGCTCCACTCGCTGCATACTGCGCTTTAATAATACAGGTAAGTGCATGGAAAATACCCACGCCCACAAGTAGTAAAAGTGCAGCCGCACCGATAACGAGAATTGTAGTGGCAAGTGGTACTAAGGCGGCAAAGAAAATTACCGCCCCACTAGCAGTGACTACTATAGCGGTGAGGAAGGGCACCTTAAATACATTTGCGATGGGTAGAGTTAATGTATCTTCATTGGTTTCTTCTAACATAGTGTTTCTCCCTGTAAATAAATTAATGCCTTATTGGCCAACATTCTTACGCGTGAACGACTTTTAGAAACGATGAATTATCGAGTTAAGATAAACTGCCTGTTGAGCTAAACGTAGACCAAAATAGCTGGAGACACAAAATTTGGTTATTGTGATTATTTTTAAGTCAGTACTAGGCTGTCAGATATTACTGGCTTCGCAAGGACGCTAATCCAGCCTGAAGTTTTTGTAGGTGGGCGTCTAGTTGCGGTCCCTTCTTTTGAGCCACGCCTATCGCCAACACATCAATGACAGCCAAATGGGCAATTCTCGATGAAAGTGGTGTATAAATTTGAATATCTTCCTTGGCATCAACTTCAATGCCGATGGTCGCGCTTTTAGCGACAGGTGAGCCACTGGGGGCCATACCGATAACAATCCCGCCCGCGCGCTTTACTAATTCCATTGAATCTAGCAATGCCTGGGTGCGCCCAGACTGAGATATAGCAATTACCACATCTCCAGGATGGAGAGAGGTCGCGGACATATTTTGTAGGTGAGGGTCAGAGTAGGCAGCCGATGTAATCTGTAATCGGAAAAACTTGTGCTGTGCATCAAAGGCTACGGCAGCTGAGGCACCAAAGCCATAAAATTCAACTCGGCCTGCGGCGCTAATAGCTGAGACCGCTGCTTCTAAGTTTGCCAAGACCAGACTGTCTCTAACCTTGAGCAAGGTATCTACCGTTGAATCGAATACCTTATGGGTGTACTCGCGGGTGGAGTCTTTATCGGTTACGGCTATCTGGCCATAACTCGGGCTGGAGGCGAGCTGCTGCGCCAGGGCCAACTTAAAGTCTTGAAAGCCATGGCAACCCACTGCTCGGCAAAACCGCACAACGGTTGGCTCACTGACGCCAGAGTGCTGGGCCAGATCGACAATACGCATACGAATCACATTGAGAGGGTCTTTAAGCACGAATTCTGCGACCTTGCGCTCTGATTTACGCAGCTGAGGAATGGTATCGCTAATCGATTGAGTGAGTTCTGCGGGCTTCATTGAGTAACCATCTGTGATTTATGTAAAAAATTTACAAGAAAACCGCCCTCAATGCTAGTTTTGTAGTAAAAAACCGCTTAATTAGCCTAAATACTGGTTATTTGGCCAGTGAACTCAGCCATAGTGATATTTCGCCGAATAGCCGCAAAAAGAAATGTCCGACAGGCCGTTTTTTGACAGTTATATTGCTAGAATGCAGGCCTATGGACGTAACCTCGATACTCAATAAATTAAATTCCGCTCAGGAAGAAGCCGTCACCAGCGACAAGAAGCATTTGCTGGTATTGGCAGGCGCCGGAAGTGGTAAAACTCGTGTGCTGGTGCATCGTATTGCCTGGAAAATTCAGGTAGACAATGTATCGCCCTATTCCATTCTAGCGGTGACCTTTACCAACAAGGCCTCTCGAGAGATGCGTGAGCGCATCGATGAGCTGCTGGGTATGTCACTGCGTGGCATGTGGGTGGGTACCTTTCATGGCCTGGCGCATCGCTTGCTCAAGGCTCACTGGCGAGATGCCAAGCTCCCCGAAAACTTTCAGATACTGGATTCCGATGACCAACTAAGACTGGTTAAGCGGGTTATGCGCAGTATGGACCTCGATGAACAGCGCTGGCCGCCTAAGCAGGCGCAGTGGTGGATCAATGGGCAAAAAGATGAGGGGCTTCGGTCGTCTCATATCCAGGAAGGTGGTGATCCCTATTTGGCGACCATGTTGCGTATTTATCGCGGCTACGAGGAAACCTGTGAGCGCCTAGGCGTTATTGATTTTGCCGAGCTATTATTGCGCGCTCTAGAACTGTGGAAATTTTGCCCTGACGTCCTCGACCATTACCAGCAGCGCTTTCAGCATATTCTCGTAGACGAGTTCCAAGATACCAATGCTGTGCAGTATGCCTGGCTACGGTTATTGGCCGGTAAGGTCAGTGCTGTCACTGCAGTCGGAGACGATGATCAGTCTATCTATGGCTGGCGTGGTGCTAAGGTCGAAAACATTCTTAGTTATGAGCGGGATTTCCCTGAAACTCATACCGTTAAGCTCGAACAGAACTATCGCTCCACCTCAAATATTTTGCAGGCGGCTAATGCCGTTATCGCAAAAAATCCTGAGCGTCTTGGTAAGAGTCTGTGGACGGAAGCTGGGGAAGGCGAAGCCATTGCACTGTACTCCGCCTTTAATGAGCATGATGAAGCGCGCTATATTGCCGACCGAATTCAGAGTTGGGTTAACCTCGGCAACCGCAGGGAAGATTCCGCGATTCTCTATCGCTCCAATGCCCAGTCTCGTGTTCTTGAAGCGGCACTATTACAGGCAGATATTCCCTATCGTATTTATGGCGGCCAACGCTTTTATGAGCGCTTAGAAATTAAAAGTGCCCTCGCCTATTTGCGCCTAATGTTAAATTGCCATGATGATGTGGCCTTTGAGCGAGTAGTGAATCTACCGACTCGAGGGATTGGTGATCGTACCCTAGAACTGATGCGAGCCTTAGCACGTGAGCAGGAAACCTCCATGTGGGGTGCTGCAGTGATTATTGTTAAAGAAAAGCGCATGGCGGCGCGTGCGACTAATGCCATCGCTCTATTTATAGAATTGATTAATGAAATGAGCGGCCAGCATGATGAGCTGCCGCTGGCAGAACAGGCCGAGCATGCGATTGCCCACAGTGGTCTGGTTGAAATGCACCGCCGTGAAAAAGGCGAACGTGGTCAGGCGCGGGTAGAAAATCTCGAGGAACTGGTCAGCGCCTGCCGTAACTTTGAAGCCGAAGATAATGACCTGCCTGTATTACCCCAATTTTTAGATCAGGTAGCTCTGGACTCTGGTGATCGTCAAGCCGATGAAGATCAGGATGCGGTGCAGTTAATGACATTACACAGCGCCAAGGGTTTGGAATTTCCGCTAGTGTTTATTGCAGGTATGGAAGAAAATTTATTTCCCCATAAAATGTCTATTGATGAACCAGGCCGCTTAGAAGAAGAGCGACGTTTGGCCTATGTGGGTATTACCCGCGCCATGGAAAAACTGTATTTAACCTTTGCCGAAAGCCGATCTATTTACGGCAGTGAATCCTTTAATTCAGTGTCGCGGTTTGTTCGTGATATTCCAAAAGAAGTCATTGAAGAAGTTCGACTGCAAAATAATATCGCCCGACCCACCAGCTATGCCGCTGGTGCCATACAGAGTGATGAAGGTGGTGACACCGGCTTCGGGTTGGGCCAGCAAGTTTTCCATAATGTATATGGCGAAGGCGTTATTTTAAATTTTGAAGGTAATGGCCCACGCGCCAGAGTCCATGTTAGTTTTGAAGCAGTAGGTACAAAAATATTAATTTTAGCCTCGGCAAATTTGTCGGCGATATAAAAAAATAAAAAGGGGTAAATAATGCGCATTGGAATAATCGCAATACTGTCTATGCTCTTGGCGAGCTGTGGCGGAAAAAGCACAGAGACTGAATCTGTTAGCAAGGCGGATACTCAGCAAACCTATAACTGGAAATTAGTCACCACCTGGCCAAAAAATTATCCTGGCCTGGGTACCGCACCAGAAAACTTTGCCAAGAAAGTTGAAGCCATGAGCGGCGGGCGCCTAACAATAAAAGTATTTGGTGCTGGCCAGTTAGTCCCTGCTTTTGAAGTTTTCG
>CAJJAS010000064.1 GCA_905182245.1 gamma proteobacterium HTCC2207
TGGGCTGACCTGATTCAGTATGCCGAGCAGAGCTGGCGTATAGAGACTCAGGAAGTGATCAATACATTATTAATCGAGCTCTATCCCGAGCTAGTTGATGATCTTGAAGAACAGATGGATGTCGATGAGTCCCAGCAGATCACACCTGAAATGTCAGTGGCTAACCTGATAGAGGTTATTGAAGACAAATACGATTGGGCGTTGGCCATCGATTTGAGTCAGTACGAATCCATGGGTACATTTTGGTATCGCTCTCAAGAGAAAATGGAGCCGCGGCTCGGCCAAACCAATATTGATATGGGTATGGAAAAAGAAATGCCTCTGGCTATTGGTCGTTTAGTTCGTGAATGTTACGACCGACTCTGCGGCTACAATCAGGTTCGTACGCAACAGAATGTTGCACATTTTATTGTGCACAATCCAATGTACAGCGGTATCGTTGCGCGCATTCAAACCATGGCTCAGAGTCAGTACGGTGAGATCCGCGAAAACCTAGTACACAGCGATGTGCTGCCAATCCATTTGCTGCGCTGTAAGTTATCTTTTTTTGGGGTGAGCAAGTTTGATCCCCGTTCACGTCTCTGGGTACGCAATACGATGTTCCAGGGCGCTCCGCTGATCAGTGACTTTGGCAAACCCTTTGCCGATGACTGGCAGTTTCCGATTAAACCTGTTTTAACGTCCGGCTAATCACCATGAAAGTGTCTAAGAATGAATTACTGGCTTCGCTAAAGAAGGCGTTCGAAGGCCTGGGCTTTCAGCCCGGTGACTGCCAGGACGCCGCGGATATGGTGATCTGGTTACAGACCCATGGCTTTGATGGCTTTGGTCGATTGCAGGGGGCACTGGCCTACCTGAATACCACCGCGCCTATCCATGCTGACCTGGTGCAGGAAGACGCCCACCATGCGGTACTAGATGGCCGAGGTAGTTCTATTTTACTCTGCGGCAGTGAGGCGGTGGACCTGATTAGATCTCAGGTTGTCGAGGGTTCTTGGGCTGCATTAGAGCTGACGGACTGTTACAACCGCACCTTTATTTTACAGCGACTGATCAAGGCTGCGCAGCGCAACCTGGGTTTTATTGCCTATTGGCGTCAGCAGGATTACTGCGTCAAGGTATCGATTGCTGCAGGTGCTCAGCTTCCTGAATACCAGACATTTACCATGACGGGTGAGTTTGATGCGCAGTCTCTACGGATTTTTTCTGGGGCGGATATAGATGTTATTCAACATCAATTTGCTCAGCAGTTAGAGTTTGGTGAATATCTTGAAACCTTTTCTGGGGAAGAAATGATGGATTGTTACAGGGACTCAGTAGAGCAGGGTATCGAGATAGATGAGACTCTGTGGCAGACCCTCGATGAGTTGGTTGCCAGAATACTGGTTGAATCCACTGATAGTTCCAGAGCGGGCGCTGGCGACTGATCACTGCACACCCCTGTATGTCTGTTTCTTTCTATTCTGTCGCCTCTATTCTGTCGTCTTTACTCTGGCATCTCCATTTCAGCCTGATTAATTAACCAGTAGCGAAAACTCTCCACATGGGGATGAATATGCTGGTTGACCGGTGTCGCCAAAAAGAATGATTCTGAGGTTGCCACCGGCTGCTCAAACGGCGCAATTAAACGTCCGCTGTCGAGCATATTGGCGGCCAGAGATGTGCGACTAAGTGCAATGCCATGACCCTGCGCAGCCATTTCCATCGCGGTTACCAAGGAATCAAAATGGATACCCTGAGACGGATCAACGGTATGACAGCCGAGTTTGTTTAGCCAAAATCCCCAGCCCTCTTCATAACCAATAACGTGCAGTAGTGTATGCTCAGCGAGTTCAGCTGCACTTTTTGGTGGTTGCTGGCTGTCGAGTAGGCTTGGGCTGCAGACCGGAATTAGTTCATCCCAGGTCAGGCGATTACTGGTAAAGCCCGGCCATAAACCTTTGCCATAGCGAATTTCTACGTCGGCATCCTTGTCGGGATCTGCCACCCAAATATTACTGGTAAAACGCAGCCCTATATCCGGAAACTGGGCACGAAAGTCGGCCAGTCGCGGTGCCAACCACTGATTAAAGAAAACCAGATTAACCCTTACGGTTAGGGTTCTACTGCGTTCTTTACCAAATACCTCGTCGGTAACCAGAGCGAGTTTCTCAATGGATTCCCGGACGCCAGGAATGTAGGCACGACCTGAATCCGTCAGTGCCAAGCCTCGGGGCAAACGCTTAAACAACGCGCAGCCAAGCTGGGCTTCTAGGCCTTTGATCTGTTGGCTAATCGCCGCCTGAGTCATATGCAGTTCAGCGGCTGCCTGGGTAAAATTAAGATGACGGGCAGCGGCTTCAAATGATCGTAGCCAGTTTAGGGGGGGCAGTCTTTTTCTCATTATTATTCTCTTACTAGCTGACTGGTGCTGTTATCAGGGTCGTCGATAAGACGCCCAAGTTCTTCTGCGGCGCTGCTTAACAGTGGCACATAATCGAGCAGTTCCGGCAGGCTTTTTCTAATCACTGGCCCATGGGTAAACAGGCAGGCAAAGAGCTTGCCCTTACTGTCTAGTATAGGCACTGCGCAGGCCACCATGCCATCGGCAAACTCTTCATTGTCTGTGCCGACACGGGTATTTTTTATGCCTAGCAACTCGGTTTCCAGCGCCTTAGGATCGGTAATCGTATTTCGGGTGTACTGACCCAGAGGTAGCTTGTTAATAATGGTTAGGCGCCGCTCTTTGGGCAGCGAGCTTAGATACAGTTTGCCGCTGGCTGTGCACCAGGTTGGTGTATGGCTACCGACCTGGAGATGTATTTGCAGAGGCCATTCGGTCTGCACACGATCGTAGTAGATCATGTCGGTGCCGTTGGGAATGGCGATGCCGCAGGTCTCGCCAATCTGCTCGGTAAGCTGAGTCAGAATGGCCTGACGCACCGCTTTAAATCGGCTGCTATAGAGTATTCCCAGAGCCATACCATGGAGGCGATTGCCCGGCATAATTAAGCCGCGCATGGAGGTTTGCAGATAGCCGTCGGCTTCAAGTTGATTGAGCAGACGATGCATACTGGGCTTGGGAATATTCAGCTCATAGGAGAGATCGGCTGGCGACAGAGGTCGCTCAGCCTTGGCCACGGCCTCTATAATCTCCATCACTCTGGAGATAGTAGAGCCTTTCTCTCTAGACGCTGTTGTGGTGTCTTTAGGCATGGCTATGTCCCGTTTTTACTTCATTGTCGGCATCGAGAACATGGCACCTTCTCGTACACCGGCAGAGGGCCAACGTTGGGTAATTGTTTTGCGCTTGGTATAAAAACGCACCGCATCGGGGCCGTAGGCATGCAGATCGCCAAACAGTGAACGCTTCCAGCCACCAAAGCTGTGATAGGCAACGGGAACCGGCAGAGGTACGTTGATACCGACCATGCCTACCATAATGTTATCGGAGAAATAGCGGGCAGCTTCGCCGTCACGGGTAAAGATGCAGGTGCCATTGCCATATTCATGGTTGTTAATAATATCCATGGCTTCTTGCATGGTATTAACCCGCACCACTTGCAGCACTGGGCCAAAGATTTCTGCGGCATAACTGTCCATGTCGACAGTTACGTTATCGATAAGTGTGCCGCCCACAAAGAAGCCATTTTCATGACCTTCGATCTGGGGGTTACGTCCATCGACTACCACCTTGGCACCCTGCTGTTCGGCGCTATCAATAAAGCCAACCACCTTTTGCTGGTGCTGCTTGGTAATCACCGGACCAAAGTCATTGCTGGCATTGGTGCAGGGACCCACTTTTAAATCTTGCATGGCGATTTGCATCTTGCTGACTAGTGCATCTGCAGCGGCATCACCCACGGCAACAGCGACTGATAAGGCCATGCAGCGCTCTCCAGAGGAACCAAAGGCAGCCCCCAATAACTGGGCAACTGCATTGTCCATATCGGCATCAGGCATAACGATGGCGTGGTTTTTAGCACCACCCAGAGCCTGACAACGTTTGCCATTGGCGCTGGCGGTGCTGTAGATATATTCCGCAATGGGTGTGGAGCCAACAAAGCTAACAGCCTTAACATCTTCATGGTGGAGTAGGGCATCAACGGCTTCTTTATCGCCATTAACAACATTCATCACGCCGTCGGGCAGACCGGCTTCTTTCAGCAGGGCAGCAATAAACAGGGTTGAGCTTGGATCCCGCTCTGAGGGCTTTAAGATAAAGCAGTTACCGCAGACAATGGCCATGGGATACATCCACAGTGGCACCATCGCGGGGAAGTTAAACGGGGTAATACCGGCAACCACACCCAATGGTTGGAATTCACTCCAGCTGTCAATATTCGCGGCGACGTTTTTGCTGTGCTCACCTTTTAATAGCTCTGGCGCGCAGCAGGCATATTCAACGTTTTCAATGCCGCGCTGTAATTCACCGGCGGCATCGTGACTGATTTTGCCATGCTCAGCGCCGATTAGGGCACAGATTTCATCGGCATTGTCTTCAAGCAATTGCTTAAATTTAAACATCACTCGGGCACGCTTAATCGGTGGAGTATCTCTCCACGCAGGATAGGCAGCCTGAGCCGCTGCGATTGCCTGGCCAACAGTAGCCTCTGATGCCAGAGCAACCTGTTTGCTAACTTCGCCGGTAGCTGGGTTATAAACATCCTGAGTGCGAGTGTCTGGCGCGATCATGTCGCCATTAATTAAATGTCCTACTACTTTCATTGTTGTGTCCTCAAAAATATAAGTGGGTTTACCAGAGCTTTTTATAGATCTCGATGATCTCTTCAGCGCTGGGGACCCTTGGATTATTACCCGGAGATCCAGATGCCAGTGCCTGCTCAGCCATCACTTCGAGGTTGTTAAAAAAGTGTTCGCGCTCTATACCAAACTGCTCTGGCGTCGGCACCTGTAGTTCTTCATTGATGGCGTATAACTCGGCCATCAGTTTTTCATTGGCTTGATCGGTGCTGTCGCTCTCGCTGGCCACACCCATGGCGCGGGCGCAGTCGGCATAGCGCTCTGCCGCAGCAGGAATACTGTACTCAGTGACCATGGGCAACAGCATGGCGTTAGAGAGGCCATGAGGCACATGATAGAAGGCGCCAATAGGGCGAGACATACCATGGACCAGCGCCACTGAGGCATTAGAAAAGGCCACACCCGCCAATGTAGAGCCGAGCATCATCTCTTCACGGGCCTGCTGGTCAGTGCCATCGTGGAACACCTTGCGCAGATTGGGTGCCAGTAGTTTCATGGCGGCAATCGCCTGACTGTCGCTATACAGGCTGGCCTTTTTACTGACATAGGCTTCCATGGCATGGGTGAGGGCATCAATACCGGTATCTGCGGTGGTTCGTGCAGGCAGGCTTAATGTGAGGCTGTAATCCACCAGTGCCGCGGTGGGCATAAAGCCAATACCTACGCAGAGCATTTTCTCGTCGTTGGTTTCGTCGGTAATAATGGTCACCTTGGTACATTCAGAGCCAGTACCTGCGGTGGTGGGAATCGCAATAATGGGTAGGCCCGGTTCGGTGACTACGCGGGGGAATTTATAGTCGCGCATTACGCCACCATATTTACCCAGAATCGAAATAGCCTTGGCACTGTCGATAGGGCTGCCGCCGCCGACCGCAATAATGCTGTCGTAGTTGCCATTGCGCACCTGATCAACACCGGCCTGAATAGAGCTAACAGTGGGTTCTGGCACGGTGTCCTGAAAAACATCCGAGTCTATGCCAGCGGCTTTAAGACTCTCTTGCACGGCAGCCACATAACCTAACTGCACCATCATTTTGTCGGTAATAATTAAGGGGCGCTGGCATTCCAGAGCATTAATAATATTGCCCACTTCTTTGCTGGCTCCGGCACCAACTTGCAAAATACGCGGAAGAATTATCTGTGTAGACATGGAATTACTCTTGTGTGGTAGCTTCAGATGGTCTGATAACAGGTTCAGCATGCAAGGATTTAAATAATCCATAAGCCGCCATAATTAAAACAAAGGAGAAGGGCAGTGCCGCCACAATCGAGGCAGTTTGCAGTGCCTTAAGTCCGCCGGCGTAGAGCAGAACTGCAGCAACCGCACCTACTGCCAGACCCCAAAATATGCGTAGACGGGGAGCTGGTTCCTGCTCACCCATGGAGATTAAGGTGCAGATCACTAGGGTTGCCGAGTCAGCACTGGTGACGAAATAAGTCACCAACATAATGGTGCATATGCTGGCCATGATGATGGTCAGCCAGGGGCCTAAATTCATCAGGTCAATGGTTTTAAACAGTGCGGTGGTGGTGTCTTTATTCACCGCCTCGACCACGCCGCCATCGCCAAATAGCTCTATATACATGCCGGTACTACCAAATATGGTAATCCATAAAAGTGCCAGTCCAGTGGGGGCTAGTAGCACGCCGAGCACAAATTCACGCAATGTGCGGCCACGAGAAATACGGGCTATAAAGACCGCAACAAAGGGTGACCAGGCAATCCACCAGCCCCAGTAAAAAATCGTCCACCAACCCTGCCATTGGCTGGTCTTGTCGGGATCAACCCAGATGCCCATGGCAGGTACATTAATAATGTAATCAATACTGTTGTTAAACAGTGAACTGAGCTGATAGCTGGTTGGGCCAAAAATTAAGAACAGTAGCAGTATCAATAATGTCAGGCGCATATTGAAAACGCTGAGAATGCGAATGCCGCGGTTAACACCGCTGAGTACCGAGACAGTGGCGACAACCGAGATTCCTGCAATGAGAATCATCTGATTGCTGATGGCAATCTCCATGCCCATCAGATAGTTAAGTCCTGCATTCATTTGCTGGGCACCGAGCCCCAGTGAAGTAGCGATACCAAAGACTGTACCTATCACTGCTAACAGGTCTGCGATAAAACCAATAGGGCCATAAATACGCTCACCAAAAATAGGGTATAGGCTAGATCGAATAGCTAGCGGTAGACCTTTGCGGTAGGAAAAATAAGCCAGAGAGAGTCCCAGCACGGCATACAGAGCCCAGCCATGAATTCCCCAGTGCATCACAGTGAGACGCATGGCGATAGTAGCGGCCTCTGGGGTCATTGAGAGTGCTGGGTCAAGGAAAGGGTTAGCCTGAAAATGGGTAATGGGCTCGGCAATGCTGTAGAACAGAATGCCAATACCAATGCCTGCACCAAATAACATCGAGAACCAGGCGAACAGACTAAATTCGGGTCGGTCGCTATCTGCCCCTAATCGAATACTGCCAAAGCGGCTAAATACCAGATACAAAGACAGCAACAAAAATACATTCATCAGTCCGATGTAGTACCAGGCCAGTTCGCTGGCAATGTAACTTTTGGCGCCGTTGTAAACAGAAGCGGCGTATTGGGGATCAACAATGGTAAAAATAACAAAACCTAACACTAATAGTGCAGAACCGATTGCCATAACGGGATGAGCACCGGCTAAAAAGCCACTGGTTTGGTTGGACATTGATATTTTCCCCTGTGATTTTATTATTTTAATTATTATCGTATAACGAGACGAATCATATTGTTATTCATCTAAAACCTCAGTGCAACCCTTAAAAATTAATGCCTTGATAGAGAAATATTTATGCTGTCATTAGCAAAATTAGGTCTTGCCATAAATTCAGTAATGGCGGGGCCTGTAGCTCGTTTATGAATAGCTCTGACATAAAAAAACAGAGGCCTTAGGCACGTTATTTATTGCTGGTCTGCCAGCAATTTGGTTTCTATGATCGCGGCTTATCAAAGTAGGCATTAACAGCGGATTAGAAGTTATGGAAAATCACAGTCATCTACCTCTCTCAGGGGTTCGGGTTATCGACTTCGGACAGCAAATTGCTGGCCCCGCTGTGGCGATGGTATTGGCCGATCTGGGCGCTACGGTTATCCATATTGATCCGCCTACCGGTGCTCAGTGGAAGCATCAGGCCAATGCTATTTTGAACCGCAATAAAAGTTGCCTAACCATTGATTTGAAAACCGATGAGGGCCTCGATCAAGCCATTCAGCTAATTAATGAAGCTGATGTGGTTCTGGAATCTTTTCGCCCCGGTGTTATGGCGCGACTGGGCATCGACTTTTCCAAACTCCGTGAAAGCCGCCCAGAACTAATTACTCTGTCGATACCGGGTTTTGCCAGCAACGACCAGCTGCGCAGTCAGTGGAAAGCGACCGAGGCAGTGGTTGCCGCTACGGCCGGTGCCTTTACTGATATGGGCTTTAACCGCGTACTGATGGGTTTAAACCCATGCTTCTCGCCATTACCTCTGGCCTCTTCTTACACGATTACACTGGCATCCAGCTCTGTAGTTATGGCACTGATGGCCCGACATAACTCTGGCTGTGGCGATCACATAGAAGTACCGGTTGTTGCTGCGATGATGGAAGGCCTGTCCTACAACTCATACGAGGTTGCGGATCTGCCCGAGCGTTACAAGACCATGCGCGAGCTGGAAATTGAGCGTCGCCGTGCCAACAATATTGAATTCGATCTCAGCTACGAAGATCTGCAGGAATACTTGGATCCGTTTTATCGCACCTACGAATGTGCCGATGAACGTATGTTCTATGTGGTGTGCCCCTCACACCGCAACCATGCGCGCCGCTGTCTAGAAGCGCTTGGGCTCTATGATGAATTACTGGCCGAGGGCATGCCCGAGGTTACAGATCTGCACCTGCCTCTCAGCGAATGGGAAAGTGAAACCTCATTGGGTGTCTATCCATTGCCAAAAAGATGGGCAGATATTATTTCCGCCAAAATGAAGTTGGTGATGTTGACCAAGACCTCCTCAGAATGGGGCGTTATTTTTGGTGAGGGTCAGATTCCCGGTGCCCCCCACAGAACCACAAAAGAGTGGGTTAACAGTCAACATTGCAACGATGCTGGCCTGATCGTTGAGGTGAATGATCCTGAATACGGTGTGATGAAGCAGCCGGGCCCCGTGGTCTGGTTGGAAGAGTCGGCGCACAAGATGCTGACTCCCCGAGGACGCAAGCTGGTCTCCTTTGATCAGGCTCTGGGCGAGCTTATGAACCTGTCGAACAAGCTCGTTGTGCAAGAGACGCATTCTGACAAGTCTGATAATACCCAGGGCTGGTTAAAAGGACTGCGGATATTGGATTTAACCAATGTAATTGCTGGGCCTCATTCCAGCGCATTTCTGGCGCGTTTTGGCGCCGAGGTGACCAAGGTTGAGCCAGTCGTGCCAATGTATGATCCGCTGATTGGAACTCTGTTCGCCTTTCAGGCAGACATGGGTAAGCGCAATGCATTGATAGACATCAATTCTGAAGAGGGCCGCGAAGCGTTTAATCGTTTGGTGCGCTCTGTGGACCTAGTGGTTATCAATGCCCCAGATCGCCAGATGAAGCCTCTCGGGTTAGACCACGACAGCCTGCAGGCGATTAATCCCGGCGTACTCTTTTGCCGTCTCGACTGTTTGGGCGGGCCATTGCCAGCACGTAAAACCAACTACATTGGTTACGACGATGTTATTCAGGCCAATAGCGGCATTATGAGTCGTTTTGGTGGTGTAGAGACGCCAGAAGAACATGCCCATCTGGGTACCCTGGACGTGAACTGTGGTTTTGCTGGTGGACTGGCGATGGCCGTGGCGCTTTACCACAAGGCTAAAACCGGTCAGGTAAGCCGTGCCCGCACGTCACTTTCTGCAGTGACCAACCTCGCTCAGCTACCCTTTTGTTTCGACTATGCTGGCCTGGAAGATTTTAACGAGCCCTCTGGTCGTCAGGCCATGGGCACCCATGCGCTGTCGCACTTTTATAGCACCTCCGATGATTGGATATTCCTCGATGCAGATGACTCAGATCTGACGAC
>CAJJAS010000065.1 GCA_905182245.1 gamma proteobacterium HTCC2207
AGGCCGCGAGCTTTTCAGGATCGACAAGAATTAGGTCGGCAATATCCCCTTCATAAATACTGCCGCCATCGACACCAAACACCTCTGCGGCATCTTTGGTCAGTCGCTTAACCATATAGCTGACATCGGCGTCGCCACCTGTGGCCGCCAGTTTCAGGCTGCGCAGGTTTACATCATAGAATGCCATGTTGGTGAGGTGGGCGCCGCTGTCGTTAAAACCTGGCAACAGTAATGGGTCCATTAGTAGTTCGCGCACGGTTTCCATACTGCGGTTGGCAGTAACGGTGCTCCAGCTGAGATCAGTGTCGAATGACCGGAGCATTTGCAGCATAAAGTCGGCTTCGTCTGCCACCATTAAGAAATCGGTTTGTACTAAATTGCGTTCTTCGTCGCTAACGCCTTCACTGAGTATGGCGCTTTTAATGGCCAATACCCGGTCAAGGGCTTCCTGAAAGCTCATGCCTTGCCAGTTAGTCTGCGGGCACAGATCTACGGTCATATCCGCGAGGTTGCGATTGAAGGCAAAGTCCTCAAGATTGAATTTACGCTTGAGCCTTGCGATTCCCCAGCCCTGTTTACCTTTCATCCACATAGCTCTAAAGGATTTTATGTAATCGGCATCGGTAAGAATTTTAAGACGTCCGGCACGGTCTTCAAGGTCGGTTTCATTGAGTCGACGCAGTTCGGGTATCTCTTCTGCAATCGGGGTGATGGCGCCGTCGGACCAAATTTTAAACGGTGCTCCCAGTGCCTGCATATGAAAGTCACCTTTAATTAGGCGGGAGTTTAAAAGCCTGGCTAAGGTTTTTCCAAGGCGGGCCAGTTTCCAGTTATTGGCGACATCAAGGGCCGCTACCACAGTCGTCTTTAATGGCTTGCCGTGTAATCGCCCGCTGGTGAGCAGAAAGGTTTTTAAGGTATCTATGACGCTGTCTTTTGGCGGCGTTGCCTGCCAGGTGGCACCCTGTTCACGCACGACCTGGGCCAATGCTTTTAGCTCGGGATATTTGGCGAACTGTGTGGGGATGGTCTTTTCGCAATGAGGTTGGGCTGCTAAGTAGTGAAAGGGCAGGGCATCCGTAGAAAATCCCACATAGCCTTCTTTTAGAGAATCCCGCAATGTGCTTTGCATTTCGTTTAGCTCGGTAGCGGTAGGATCTCGGGTAATACTGTTCTCGAAACCCATGGTCTCGATGCGCAGCATGGAATGGGGAAACAGAACTGCGACATTGGGCCCCAGATTAAGCTGATCCAAATGATTCAGGTAGTCTTTGGGATTGTCCCAGGTGACATTGTCGGCGCAGTTGGTTAATACCGACTTGGGCATGTTCTCGACGCGAGCATAGCAGGCAACAATGGGATCAAAGGTGCCATCGCGCTGATTGCCGAAGGCGAGTCCGAGGCTGCAATTGGCAATAACCACCGAGGTGGTGCCATGACGCGTTGACTCTGGCAGCCCAGGGGCAACTTCAAGTTCCAAGTCGTAGTGGGTATGGATATCGAAAAGCCCTGGCATCAGCCATTGGCCCTCGGCATCAATAATGTTGCTTACCTGCGTTTCATCTACTGGTTTACCCCGGGAGACAATACGGCCGCCGGCAATAGCCACGTCTTCAATAACAGGGGTTTCACCGTTGTTAAATATTTTTGCGTTTTTGATCAGGGTGTCAATTTTTGCAACTGGCGCGTTCATTATTATTATTTTCCTGTCTTATTGTGATAGCTTTTGAATCAGGTTATGACACAGAGTGTTGCCTATGCAGATGTTGACGTCAAGTTCAGATCTAGGCCACTATAGGAAATAAAAAGAACAATAAAATAAGAATAATTTTACTGTCAATATCAGGGGGTTCAGATGACTAAAGGAACACAGCCAAGTGCCGAGCAATGGCGGGCGCGCGGTGGTTTTAAAACGCTGCTAGGCCATTCGATTTTTGTAATAGACGAGGGCGCGGCCGAGCTACCCACCATCTTGTTAATTCATGGTTTTCCTACCTCGAGCTGGGATTGGCAGCCTATCTGGGATGAGCTGGCTAAACATTACCGTTTGGTTGCCCTGGATATGCTCGGCTTTGGTTTCTCGGATAAGCCCAACAATAGAGGCTATAGCATTCATGGGCAGGCGGATATTGTAGAGGCGGCCATCGAGACCATAGGGCTAAAGGACTTCCATGTCTTAGCCCATGATTATGGCGACACCGTGGCTCAAGAGCTGCTGGCCCGTCAGATGGAGGGCACTGGCGTGGGTCACTGGCTTTCTTGCTGCTTCCTCAACGGCGGTTTGTTTCCTGAAACCCATCAGGCTCTATTAACCCAGCGTCTATTATTGAGTCCTTTTGGCTGGTTAGTTAACAGCCTGACAAGCTACCGATTATTTCGTCGTAACTTCAGTTCTGTATTCGGTGAGGAGACCAAGCCCTCCGAGCAGGAGTTACAAACCTTTTGGCAGCTGATTAACACCAATAATGGTAAGCATATCTTTCATAACCTGATTACCTATATGCGTGATCGTGTGCAGCATCGAGAACGCTGGGTGTCGGCAATGCAGAATTCCCCCATTGCCCTAGCTGTTATTAATGGCTCGGTAGATCCTGTGTCTGGGGCCCATATGGTGGTGCGCTACAGGGAACTGAATTGTCGATTGGACTATGTGGCAGAGCTGCCACTGATTGGTCACTACCCTCAGGTAGAGGCTCCGCAAGAGGTTTTGATGCACTATCGAGAGTATTTAAAGCTGGTGGGCTAGGGTATAGTCTCGTCGCCATTTTGTGAGATGCATGACTTGGTTAACCGTAACTTGACTGGGTTACAAGCCTCGCTAGGGCATTACATAAGTACGATAAAAATAATAATAAAGAGGAATTCTAATTGTGAAAATGTTTGTAATGATTAACAAGGCGCTATTTCTGGTGCTTTTTGCGGTATTTGTCCTGAATTTATTGATGCCATTCGGCGGTGATGCTGGCCAGTGGATTATGCGGATAGGGCTGGTTGTTCTAGGCGTTCATGTTTTGGAACTGTTGGTTATCTATAAAAAATTGCAGGCCGCAGGTCATGTCACCGCAAACAATATCTTTTGGATACTGGTAGCCGGCATCTTGCATTGGAAACCTTTACTTAAATAGTATGGTTGGCTGAACTCTATTCCTTTGCCGCTGGCCGGTTTGGGAATACATCAGATCACCCTCGATTAGGGTCTTTGATCGCAATGATTTCAGTTCAGAACTGGGCAGGGCCTTCTATCCAGGGCTCTCTGTCTAGGGTTTTCCGTCTAGGGCTTTACTTAAAGTGATTCTGGCATGCTTTTCAAATGCAGCCTCTGACGCAGCCATCGCGCAAAATTATCGACGCCGATATTAAGCATTGCACTGGCAAGAATAAGTATTAGTGCGCGGTCAAAGCGGAATTCTTCAAATGCCGAGTCTATATAGAAGCCGAGAGTAGCGATGCCCAAAATTCCAAGAATGGCTGTCTCTCGCAGAATAACTTCCCAGCGATAAAACAAAAACGCCAAAAATTGACGATAGATTCGGGGCAATACTTCATAAAAATACAGGTTTAGGCCTGTGCCTACATCAGCGCGCAAGGTTAATTCATCCGTGTGACGTCCGACCAAATGGCCAATAATGGCGCCATTATGAATGCCCAGCGCCAGTATGGCGGGCACCATAGAGGGGCCAAATATTAGCAGGCCCAAAAAGGCCAGCAGGTACTCGGGTAAGGTGCGTAGCAATATGAGTATGGCGTCGCCAAAGCCGCGCCAGCCGCGAAAAAACAGGGGGGAGTTTAGAGGGAATAGCAGCAGCGCTAGCAGGCCAGTAAAGACCAAAACTATCTGTCCTAGGAGCATAGTGTTGACGAGCCCTGGCCATATCTGATGCTGCCAGAGCTGATTAAACCATTGGCCAAATGCTCCCAGGCTTTCGGCGTTCAAATTGGCCTGTCCACGCAGCGGCGCTGGCACTATATCTTCGCTAATAAATCGTTTCACCAGCTGCCATGACGTCTGAGCCTGAGGTGGTAGGTAGTAAAAAGCACCGATTAGATAGAGGGGTAGTAATCGTTTTTGTAACCAGAAACGCAATGTAGCAATTAACAGTAACAGGGCATAAAAGAACCCTGCGGCTTCGCTGTAGTTACCTTCACTCAGGGTGGTTTCCAAGTGAAAGCCAATCGTGGGAAGGCCGACAAAACCAAGAATGGCGCTGGAGCGAATGGCGCATTCAAATCGATAGCTGGTGTAGGTGGCCATGGATCGCCACGCCAGAGGGAGCACTGTGTAACAAAAACGGCTCAGGCTTCGACTTAGGCTACCTGTATGGCTATGGCTAGGTAGGTTAGTGATCGCTGAAGGGTCTACTTCTTCAAAAAGCTCACCATAGATTTTAGCCAATGTGCCGGCATAGGGAATGGCAATAGCCAATAGGCCGGTGAGGGATGAAAGACCTGCGATCTGAATAAATAACAGCGCCCAAAATAGCTCATGGATAGATCGGATAAAGGCGCAGAAGGCGCGCACTAGAGTGAATCTATAGCCTAGGGCCATTAAAAATCCTACGACGGAAGCTAGCGCAATACCTTGCAGGGCAAAGGAGAAGGTATTGGCTAGGCTCGTTAATAGGGTTGGCCAAGACCATACCGTGGGGCTGAGTGCGCCCGCTGCCATCAGCCCCAGTTCACCCCAGGGGTTCGGGGTGGAAATGTCGAGGTCAGCCATGCTCAGGCACAGCAGTGCAACAGCAGCAAACCAAAAGCTGGTGTTGCGTAATGCTTTGGCCGAGCTATCTCTGTGGCTGGATTTGCTTGCGGATATCATTGGCGTGAGGGATTGAGAGATGAATCGCTTATGCCATAGATGTCCGCCAGATCACTGGCCTCAAGCTCAGCACTGGGTGCATCGAGAATAATGGCGCCGTCTTTTAAGCCTATCACTCTGCTACAAACTCTTAGGGCCTGAGCCACGTCATGCAGCGCCAACACAACGGTGCTATGGCGCTGGAAAATAAGGTTTAACAGCACTTCGCTCTGATACTCGTCAATACCGGATACTGGCTCATCACCGAAAAATATAGGCCGTTCCTGAATCAGCGCACGACCGATACTGGTGCGTTGCTGTTGCCCGCCAGAGAGCCGATCCACCGAGCTATACAGCTGATGCTGTAACTCAATGGCCTGTGCTATTTCACTGACGGCACGTTTTGCTGCGGGCAGAGGCTTGATCAGGTTGGCGAGATTGTAAAACACCGAGTGGCGATGCAGTGCACCCATATACATATTGTGAAAGGTACTTAACATAGGCACTAAGCCCGGCTGCTGCGGGCACCAGGCGATTTGATCGGGGCACTGTTCACGCAGTGCTTTTAGCAATGTGGACTTGCCTGAGCCACTGCCACCAATCAGCGCCACCCGCTCACCGGGATAGATGCGTAGGCTGAGGTTATCCAGCACCAGCCGTCCCTCATAGGTCAGACGCTGATTGGTGAATTCAAATAATGGCGAACTCAAGAATGATTCCTAGGGTTGCGCATCAATCAGCCCGATGGCAGCGGCAGTATCGAAAATGGGTTTATAGAGAGCATTGTTGGCTGCAATAAATAACTGGCGCGGAAAACTGGCCAATAGTTCTGGGTCATTCATGTTTAAAAGCGCATCCGTGAGTCGCTGTTGGAAGTCTGCGCCAAAGCGATTGGCGACATCACCGCGCACTGTCCACTGATAGTCGGGATAGCGGGGTGTTTGCCAGATTACCTTCACTTTGCTGCTGTCTATTTTTCCAGCTGCCAGTGCCGTATCCCAGACTTTAAAGTTAACCGCACCCACCTTATAGGCACCAGATTGGACCAGTGCAATGGTGCGACTGTGATCACCACTAAATCCGACTTTTGCGAAAACCTTGCTGGGTGCAGCTAACAGGTGCTGACGAATATAGTATTCGGGCATCAGCCGTCCGGAGGTTGAGCCCTTGGAGCCAAAGGTAAAGGTCTTGCCGGCGATCTCTCTTGGGAATTCCTCAGATTTATTGATGCCTGTGCTGCTGTGAGCAATAAGATAGCTGCTAAACAGCTGGTCTTCGTAGCCCTGAGCGATTGCCTGGCTGCCTGGCACTAGGCGGCGTGCCTGGACACCAGAGAGGCCGCCAAACCAGGCTAGCTGCACCTGATCGTTGCGAAAGGCGGTTACCGCGGAGGCGTAACTCTTGACTGGGATATAGCGAACTTCAACGCCTAGTTCTTGCTGTAGGTAAACTGCGACCTTGTCGAAGCGCTCTTGCAGATGTGCTTCGTTTTGATCGGGGATGGCGGTAAAGGTAAAGGTTGTTTGAGCCTGACATATTGGCGCGATAAGCAGCAAAAATAATAATCCAAGGCTGCGTCCTAATGAGCTGTTCATGTGAAATCCTGCGGTAAGCTGTGTGAGTTTAAGAACCTCTTTATTGTAACGCGAACTATCGCCATGGTCGTGGCTATCTTTGTAGCTATCTTTGTTACTGCCCGCCAGTCTGGGAACCTCGAGATTTGCGATGGCTATAGATCTATTGGACTTGAGAGGCATATCAGCTAGCTACCAGTCTATTCAGTAATGCAATTTGGTAAAGCAATGGCTTTTAGTGGACTGCGGGTCTTATTCCTTTGTTGTCTAGGTTGTTGTCGATGCTAGACTAGCAAAAATTAAATTGAATGAGAGGGATTGGGATGAGTGACGTACCTGTATACATAGTAGTTAATTTGATAGTGACTGAAGCCGATGCTTACAGAGCCTATGAGAAAGGTTTTTTTCCGCTGCTTAAGAAATACGGCGGCGAGTTCATCACCTATGATGACAACCCAATTCATCTGGAAGGTTTGACGCCACGAGAAGGGCGCATGATTATTTTCACCTTCCCCTCCGAACAAGCGGGCAAAGATTGGTATGCCGATGCAGACTATCAGGCGCTCTCTGAGCACCGCCGAGCTGGTACTAAACTAGAATTCTTAACCATGGTTCGTGGGCTTCCGCCGCGCACTAAATAATCAGGAAAACTATCATGAAAAACAATCGAGAGCTGGGCATTGTTGTCTATGGCGCTACAGGTTTTACCGGCCGTTTGGTCGCCGAGTACTTAAACAAGCAATATGGCGTCAATGGCGAGGTGGTTTGGGCCATGGCTGGTCGTAGCCTGAGCAAGTTAGAGCAGGTTCGTGACGAGATGGGTATCTCTGCGGATGTGCCATTAGTGGTAGCAGATTCTTCAGACTTAGATTCTATTAAAGCGATGGTTGAGCGCACCGCTGTGATTCTAACGACTGTGGGACCCTACCAGCTCTATGGAAATGAGTTGGTTGAATGCTGTGCCGCTGCTGGCACAGACTATGTGGATCTGTGTGGCGAGCCAGGCTGGATGCATAAAATGATCGGTGCCCATTCCGAAGCCGCCCAAGCCAGTGGCGCGCGTATTGTATTTTCCTGTGGCTTTGACTCAATCCCGTTTGATTTGGGCGTGATGTTTTTACAGCAGACTGCAGAGCAAAAGCTTGGATCTACAGTTCCTCGTGTTAGAGGTCGTGTTCGTGCCATGAAAGGTACTTTCTCTGGCGGCACTCTAGCTAGCTTCCGCACCACAATGGCCGCTGCGGCTCAGGATCGTGAGCTAGTAAATGTACTGCGTAACCCTTTCTCCCTAACTCCCGGCTTTACCGGTGCCGATCAGCCTCTAGGTAATAAGCCTGAGTTTGATGAAGTATTACAGTCTTGGATCGCACCTTTTGTGATGGCCAGCATTAACACCAAAAACATTCATCGCTCGAATATGCTGATGGATCACCAGTATGGCACTGACTTTGTCTATGACGAGATGATGATAACCGGCCCAGGCGACAAGGGTGAAGCCATTGCGAATCATATTGCCAATGACAATTCTATGGCCGAAGACCCACGTCAGCCAGGTGAGGGCCCAGATAAAGATGAGCGCGAAAATGGTATGTACGACGTGCTGTTTGTGGGCCAGGCCAACGATGGTCAGCTAGTTAAGGTCAGCGTGCAGGGTGACAAGGATCCGGGTTATGGCTCGACCTCAAAGATGATTGCCGAAAGTGCGGTTTGTCTGCTGAAGAACCCAGAGGCTGCCAGTGGTGGTATCTGGACACCAGCGCCGGCCATGGGCACATTACTTATTGAGCGTTTGCAGAAAAATGCAGGCCTCACATTTACTATTGAAGACTAAGGTAATTTTTACAATGATCAAGAAAATAGGACTTTCCCTAGCGATTAGCACGGCGCTTTTTACAGGCGCCGTGACTGCAGCTGTAGAAGAA
>CAJJAS010000066.1 GCA_905182245.1 gamma proteobacterium HTCC2207
ATTGGTATCAATAAGGCCTGTGCTAACCGAGGGAGGGTTATCGTTAATTTCAGATTCTGTATAGTCGCCAGAAATCGCGAGCTGAGGCAACAGAGCGCCTCGCGCGATATTCTTAGTTTCCCGCTCAGCATTAAAACTGGCCCGTGCGGCGCGAAGAACAGGATCGTTTAGCAGGGCAGACTCATAGATATCATTGAGGGTATCGGCAGTGCTGATCTGAGCGGCGATTAGGGTCGTACAAATCGCGAATAAACCTTGTTTTAGAACGTGCATAATAACTCCAATAATAGTGGGCATGAGTCTAGCAGAAAAGGCGCTCCTAGCAATACGCATCAGCTGCCTAAATCGTTTACTCAATGTTAAAGTGTCCTCTAAATAAGGGCACGTAAATAAGGCCGCTCTCAATAAGGGTGGTCACAAAAAGTGTAACGACAGCAATTTTAAGATGAATGGACAGCTATGATCAAAAAGCATCGTTTTGGCGAAGATGATTGCCGCATCGAATCAAAAGAGACCCTGTTTCAGGGCTTTTTTCGTATTACCCGCATGGTTATCAGTCATCGGCTATTCGGCGGCGGCTGGAGTGCACCCTTAAAGCGCGAGCTCTTTCAGCGCGGTGATGCCGTGGGTGTGCTGCTCTACGACCCCAAAAATGACCTAGTGGGGCTGGTGGAACAGTTTCGTCTGGGGGCTCTGAAAGACCAGTTTGGCCCCTGGCAGTATGAGGTGGTGGCAGGCATGATCGGGCCTGATGAGACCCCCGCTGAGGTTGGTATAAGAGAATGTCAGGAAGAAGCCGGGCTAAAGGTGGAAAATTTGATTCCCATCTGCGACTATCTTGTCAGCGCTGGTGGCAGCGATGAAAAAATGCATATGTACTGTGGTCTGGTTGATCTGCAGGGCCGCGAGGGTGTCTTTGGTCTGGATACTGAGAACGAAGATATTCTTTTGCAGGTATGGCCCTACAAAGAGACGATGCAGGCCCAATCTGAAGGTCTATTGAATAGCGCCGCATTGACCATAGCCCTGATGTGGCTTCAGTTAAACCACCAAAAATTGGCTAACAGTACTCAAATTAAGAGCTAAGCTAAAAGTAGTCAATTAAAACAGTTAACCAGATCACGCAGAGGAAATAGACAGTTTGTCAGTATTCGAAACCCGCAAACGCAATCTCGATTTAATGCGCTTACATGAAGAGTGTGAGCGCAACTACCAGCGCCTGCAGTTGGCTATGCCAGATTCAAGAATCCTGGGTGCCTCTACTCGGTTGCACTACCGAGACCAGCCACAGAGCGGTATGCGCGTAGAGATCATCGAGGTGACCAAATACACCAGTACATTGCTGATCGTGGCGGATAATACGGGCCCAGAATGGTTGCCCGAGATCGAGATAAAAGTGCGTGTGTACCGCGATGCCCGTATGGCAGAAGTTATTGAATGGTGCAGTGACAGGACAATTCCCTGGGCACTGTCTGAACAAAAGGGTATGCAGGCGCGGGATGAAAAGTGGCAGTGGAACATGTTTTTAAGCGAGCTACTGTCTCAGGGGCTGCGTCACGGCATAACAGAATTGGAAGTTTAAGTAATATGAAAGCTGTTCGACTCACACAGATTACAGACCTTCACCTTGGATCAGACAGTGATTCCATGTTGGGTGGTGTGCGTACTTTAGAAAGCTTTCAATGCGTATTACAGGCAGTTGAGCAGCAGGGTCGCGGTACAGACCTACTGTTACTAACCGGAGATCTGGCCGGTGACTGTGAACCCGAAGCCTATCAATTACTTAATAAAACCCTCGTTGAGCATCATAAGCAGGCGATCTGGTTGCCCGGCAACCATGATGATTTTGATGTGATGGCCGCCAATATGGTGGATTACCC
>CAJJAS010000067.1 GCA_905182245.1 gamma proteobacterium HTCC2207
CCAGCCACTATTACCTAGGGTCTGTGACGCGGCCGAGCGGCCAACTTATAATCTAATTTACCTGTAAAAAGTAGTGGTGCGGATGGGGGGACTTGAACCCCCACAACCGAAGTTACCAGCCCCTCAAGCTGGCGCGTCTACCAATTCCGCCACATCCGCATGACTACTTTTAATCTGTTTACTACTGCTCAGGTGCTGAAGGAACATCCCCTGAAGACAATTCATCAGTCGTATCCAGACCCGGAATATCCGTCGCCTCTAAAGACTGCGCTGAAACTGACTCTAATCCCGGAATTATCACATCTTCAACAATAGTTTTGTCTTTAGCGATAACTGCGAGGCTAACACTGGTGACAAAAAAGACTGTTGAGAGAAGCGCAGTGGCTTTGCTGAAGAAGTTCCAGCCTCCACCGCTACCAAATACAGTTTGTGATGCGCCGGAACCAAAAGAGGCTCCCGCTTCTGCGCCTTTGCCCTGCTGTAGCAAGATAAGCCCAATAAGGGATACCGCTATAACAAAGTGAAAGATTAAGATAAATTTTTCCATTATTTCCAGCCTGCCTATTCTGCCAGTTTTACTATATTCAAAAATTCTTGTGCCTCTAATGAGGCCCCGCCAACCAGTCCACCGTTGATGTCCTGTTGAGTAAATAATTCTGCTGCGCTGCTTGCCTTAACACTGCCGCCATAGAGCAACCTTGTCTCGACGCCAGCTTCACCTAACTGCGCGCGTATTGCGCTATGTACTTGCTGCGCCTGCTCTGGGCTAGCAACCTCACCTGTGCCTATTGCCCAAACTGGCTCATAGGCGATGACTGCCCGGCAAACATTGCTCAAACCAACGCAGTCAATCACTGCGGCAATCTGTGCGGCCACTACGTCTAACGTCTGCTCTTGCTGGCGCTGTTGCAGTGACTCTCCAACACAGAGAATCGGGGTTAACCCAACATCCTGTGCGGCTTTAAATTTTTCTGCGACTGTCTGATTGCTTTCGCTAAACAGTTCGCGTCGCTCTGAATGTCCAACCAAAACGTAATCACAGCCTTGGTCGACGAGCATTGCTCCCGAAATCTCTCCGGTATAGGCACCACTACTGTGCTGCGATATATTCTGGGCTCCAACGGCAATAACCGTATTTGCTACAGCCGCTTTCACTGCACTGAGATGTACAAAGGGCGGGAATAGAACCATCTCAACAGCAAGATTGTCACCCCATTGCTCGGCTAACTGTGCGGCCAGATTACTGGCTTTTTCAGTGCTACCGTGCATTTTCCAATTGCCCGCCACTAGCGGTTTAATCATCCCGATGCTCCCTCTCTTTACCTGTCTCTTAAAACCTACAGTCGCTGCCCTGCGAAAGGGCGCAAATCCTACCCGACAAACCGTGAATATACAACTGGGAAACGCGCTTTTCCGCAGACAAACGCTTAGCCGACCTGCTGTTCAACAATTTTCGCCATATCTGACACCAGCTGATCTACCAGCACCTGGTCTTCGCCCTCAACCATTACTCTGATCAATGGCTCTGTGCCCGAGGGGCGCAGTAAAACACGGCCCCGACCATCAAGCTTTTTCTCGGCATCGGCCACGGCCTGATTAATCACTTCGTTGCCACTGATATCAACTTTTTTCGCCAGTCGCACATTGATCATGGTCTGGGGGAATTTGCTCATACCCGCTTTTAATTCAGACAGGGTTTTACCGCTTTCAGCGACGGCCAAAATAACCTGCAGCGCTGCCACTATGCCATCACCTGTAGTATTTAGGTCGCCACAGAGCACATGCCCGGAGGCTTCACCACCCAGACTCCAGCCATTGGCATTCAAGGCTTCAACCACATAGCGGTCACCGACCTTGGTGCGGGTGAAGGGAATATTCATTTCTTTGAGGGCCAGTTCTAGGCCGAGATTGCTCATCAGGGTTCCGGCAACGCCATTACAGCCTTCAACTGAGGCATTGCGGTGTTGGGCAATAATATAAATAAGCTCATCGCCATCAACTATTTCGCCTTTTTCATCCACTAACAGTACACGGTCGCCATCGCCATCAAGGGCAACACCAAAGTCAGCTTTTTCACTGAGCACGAGTGCCTGCAACCCTTCCATATGGGTGGAGCCGCATTGATCATTGATATTAAAACCATTGGGCTCATTGCCCATGGTGATAGTGTAGGCGCCCAGCTCTTTAAAGACCTTGGGTGCAGCGTTGTAGGTAGCGCCATGGGCGCAATCAAGCGCGACCCTAAGCCCGCTGAGACTGAAGCCCGCGGGCAACGTGCCCTTACAGAATTCGATATAACGACCTGTGGCATCGCTGATACGGCGTGCCTTGCCTAGGCTAAATGAGCCATTGGTCACTAGAGGCTGATCCATTAAGGCTTCAATTTCTAGCTCCACATCATCGGGTAATTTATAGCCATCCGCCGCAAAGAACTTGATGCCGTTGTCTTCTACCGGGTTGTGAGAGGCGCTAATAACAATACCGGCAGAGGCGCGAAAGGCTCTGGTGAGGTAGGCAATAGCGGGGGTTGGCATAGGGCCAAGCATATCCACATCAACGCCGGCGGCAATCAGGCCCGCTTCCAATGCAGATTCAAACATATAGCCAGAGACTCGCGTGTCTTTACCAATGAGCACGCGCTTTTTGCCCTGTGTATGACGGGTTAAAACCTGCCCTGCCGCCCAGCCCAACTTAAGCATGAAATCTGCCGTAATAGGATGCTCACCAACTTTGCCGCGAATGCCGTCTGTTCCAAAATACTTTCTGCTCATGTTTTATTATTATCCTTAATTTTCTGTACTCGTTTGCCAGACGCGCAATGCTTGAACGGTTTCTTTAACGTCGTGGACTCTTAGTATCAGGGACCCATTAACGGTGCTTATTTTTTGCGCGGCTAAAACCGCCATAGTAACACTTCCAATTAACCTTTGGTCTACCTCAGAAGCTAACATCTGTCCGATCATGCTTTTGCGGGACACCCCAACCAATATGGGATGCCCCGTCGCGGCAAACTGATCCAGGGCATTAAATAGCGCTAGATTGTGCGCCAGAGTTTTACCAAAACCAAACCCTGGATCGAGCATTATTTGATCTGACGCAATGCCAGCGGCAATACAGTCTTTTTTCCGCTGGGCTAGAAACTCTAGCACCTCGCCAACCACGTTTTGGTACTCAGGATTATTCTGCATTGAGTCCGGCTGATTTTGCATATGCATGAGGCAGACGGGTAATCCCGTTGCAGCAGCGGCCTGCAATGCGCCCTCACGTTGGAGGGCTCGCACATCATTAATAATGTTAGCGCCGGCGACGGCAGCCTGGGTAATAACCTGTGCGGTGCTGGTATCCACAGACACTAGGCAATCAAAACGCTGTTGAACAGCATTGAGAATGGGCATAACGCGATCTAGCTCTTGCGCCACTGACACAGGTGCAGCACCGGGGCGGGTGGACTCGCCGCCTATATCAATGATGTCTGCACCATCACTGAGCATAGCCTCTGCGGCACGAAGGGTTTTGCTCTGATCGAGCTGGCCGTCACTGTATAGCTGGCCGCCATCGGAGAAGGAATCTGGAGTGATATTTAAAATACCCATGACGGCTGGGCGAGATAGATCTAGGGTTTTATCCCCGCACTTTAAAGAGTCAGGTTTTAAAGAATTGAATTTTAATTGCGTCATGACTGCGCCGTTAGATGCAAAAAACCTCGAAGATTTTCAGGCTTCGAGGTTTTTTGTTGAAGATTAGAGAAAAAATTAAACCTCCTCGACAGGACCGCCGATTGGATCGTCCTTTTTCTCGCTATCTGGTTTGGCCTGCTCTTTACTGGACGCACTGCCACCGGAGTTATTGTCAAAATCATTGTCGTCCCACTGGTGAGGTGGACGCACCTTAATTCTTTTCATCAGATCATCAACCTGATCCGCATCAATGGTTTCGTATTCCATTAGGGCATCTTTCATGGCCTCAAGAATATCGCGATTATCTTCCAGCAGCTTTTTCGCATTGCTGTAAGCATCGTTAAGAATACGACGTACTTCCTGATCAATTTCCCGGGAGGTATCTTCTGAGTAATGAGTATTGCCACCACCTGGTGCCTGTGACTCATCTTCACCGTACAGAATTGGACCCATTTTTTCGTTCAGGCCCCACTTAGTGACCATGTTGCGGGCCATCTGTGTAGCGCGCTCAATGTCGTTAGATGCGCCGGTAGTAACACCATCAATACCACCCACCAGTTCTTCGGCGATACGGCCACCGAACAGACTACACAGCTGACTGGTAATCTGGCGACGATTTAGGCTGTAGCGATCTTCTTCGGGCAGATACTGGGTAACACCCAATGCTCGGCCGCGGGGAATAATAGTCACCTTGTGCACGGGATCATGCTCTGGCACCAAGCGGCCAATAATGGCGTGGCCAGCTTCGTGATAGGCGGTGTTGGTCTTTTCTTTTTCGGACATCACCATGGAACGTCTTTCGGCGCCCATCATAATTTTGTCACGGGCATTCTCGAACTCTTCCATGGTGACTGTGCGGCGATTGGAGCGCGCAGAAAACAGCGCAGCTTCGTTAACTAGGTTCGCTAGGTCAGCACCAGAGAATCCGGGTGTTCCACGAGCCAGAATAGACAGCTCCACTGATTCATCGAGAGGTACTTTGCGGGCATGCACTTTAAGAATTTGCTCTCGACCACGAATATCCGGCAGGCTTACATACACCTGACGATCAAATCGGCCGGGGCGTAATAGGGCCTTATCTAAAACATCTGGGCGGTTGGTGGCTGCGATTACAATCACGCCTTCATTGCCTTCAAAGCCATCCATTTCAACCAGCAATTGGTTGAGCGTTTGCTCGCGTTCGTCATTGCCGCCGCCATGTCCGCCACCACGATGGCGACCTACTGCGTCAATTTCATCAATAAAGATAATGCAGGGAGCCTGTTTTTTGGCTTGTTCAAACATATCGCGAACACGGGATGCACCCACACCCACGAACATTTCGACAAAGTCAGAACCAGAGATAGAGAAGAATGGCACCTTGGCTTCACCGGCAATGGCCTTGGCCAGCAAGGTTTTACCCGTACCAGGGGGGCCTACCATTAATACGCCTTTGGGAATCCGTCCGCCAAGGCGTTGGAATTTGGCGGGCTCACTGAGAAACTCAACCAACTCGGCCACATCTTCTTTGGCTTCGTCTACACCTGCCACATCGGCAAAGGTGGTTTTAATCTGATCGCCGGTCAACAGCTTAGCTTTACTCTTACCAAAGCTCATTGGCCCGCCTTTGCCGCCTCCGCCGCCCTGCATCTGACGCATAAAGAATACAAAGATGGCCAGGATCAACAGAATGGGAAATGCTGCTACAAGTAGCTGGGAGATTAAGCTGGGGGTCTCTGGCTCTTTACCCACAACTTTTACGTTGTTGTTGATAAGGTCGTCCATTAGGCCGGGGTCCTGCACATTGGGGCGAACCGTTCTAAAAGAGGTACCGTCGCGGCGCTCACCGGAAATAATCAGACCATCGATAGCAACACTGGCGACGCGCTCATTCTGCACGTCCTGAATAAATTCAGAGTAGTCGACACCTTTGTCTTCTGGCTGCGGCGTAAAGCTATTAAAAACCGATAGCAGGATGGCGGCCAAAATTAGCCACACAATCAAATTTTTTGCCAAATCGTTCAATGTTCTGTCCTCTTAATTGGCCTTAAGGCCCTTGGCAACCAGATAAACTTCTCGAGACTTAGCTCGGGAGGCATCGGGTTTCTTCATACTGACACTATTAAACAACGTTCTGACATGACGCACAAACTGGTCAAAACCCTCTCCTTGAAACAACTTAGCAATAAAGACCCCTTCGGGCTTTAGCACCTGACAGGTTAGATCGATACCCAACTCGGCAAGATACATCATTGCCGGCTGATCTACTGCCTTCGCTCCTGTT
>CAJJAS010000068.1 GCA_905182245.1 gamma proteobacterium HTCC2207
ATTCCGGGTGCCCTTGAAAGGTTAATATGTGCTCTCCCAATGCGGTGGCGGCAATAGGGCAGATGTCAGTGCTGGCGAGAACAACCGTTCCCTCAGGCAGTTCTACCACCTGATCCTGATGGCTATATATAAGTTTGAAGGGTTGGCTGCCGAGTAAATTAGTACTGGTAGCTGGGCTGGTTTTTTTAACGCCCAACCCCCAACCGGCATCAGCCAAGCTGGTTTTACCACCCAGAGCATGGGCGACCATCTGATGCCCAAAACAGATTCCCACTAACTTTTTCTTACGACTGTGCAGTGCCCTAACAAACTCAGCAAGCTGGGTAATCCAGGGCGTATCTTCGTACACACTGCTTTTACTGCCGGTGAGAATATAGGCATCAACCTCATCTATATCGGAGGGGTAAATGCCTGCATTAACCGCATAGGTAACAAACTCTAAGCCGACGTCCGCATGGCCATTAGCAGCCTGTAATAGCTGCTGAAACATGGCGGGATACTCACCGTATTGAGCAGCCAGACTTGGTAGTACATCATCTGCCTGGAGTATGCCTATTTTAATTGACACTGTGCGCTGTTCCTTCATTACCGTTTACTGTATTTCGAGAAATATGCCTGCATATCGCGCTTGATTTCAGGGCCGTAGAGGTACAGGCCGATGATGTTGGGTATGGAGATTAAAAACACCATTGCATCAGAGAAATCTAACACCGCCGACAGCTGAATCATGCAGCCGATTGCCACAAAGCCACAGAATATGGTTTTAAATAATAGCTGGGTCATGGCGCCTTCGCCAAATAAATAGGTCCAGCCTTTAAGCCCATAATAAGACCAGGCAATGGTTGTTGAGAATGCGAAGAGCAGGGCGGCTACAGCAATAACATAGGGCGCCCAACTTACATGGTGGGCAAAGGCTGCAGAGGTTAGGGCAATGCCTTCAAGGCCGCGGCCATCGTCTAACAGACCATTGGGAATCGCCGTGGTGACAATCACTAATGAGGTTAATGTGCAGATCACCATGGAATCGATAAAGGGTTCGAGTAGTGATACTAAACCTTCGGTTACCGGCTCGTCGGTCATTACCGCGGAATGGGCAATTGAGGCTGATCCAATACCGGCTTCATTAGAAAATAACGCACGCTGAAAGCCAATAATTATGGCGCCAACCATGCCACCCTGAGCACTGGTCCAGGTAAAGGCGCTTTTGACAATCAAGGCGATGGCGCTTAAAAGATGCTCTGCGCTCATGGCGATAATAACCACGGCAGAGACCATATAAAGTACCGCCATAAAGGGCACAATACGTGAAGCGGTGGTGGCTATAGAGCGTATGCCACCCAATATAACCAGAGCAACAGTGCCCGCCATTAGCAGACCAAATAACCAGCCACGACCATAGAAGAAGCTATTTTCACCGCCAGTAATGCCCAGTACCTGCACATAGGCCTGGTTGGACTGGAACATATTGCCAATACCCAAACAGCCAATAACGAGGGCTGCTGCATAGAAGCAACCTAGAAACTTGCCAATTTTGGGCCAGTTACGATCGAGGAAATAGCGTTCCAAATAGTACATAGGGCCACCAGACACCGAACCGTCGGCGTTAATACGGCGATATTTAACGCCCAGCGTACATTCGACAAACTTTGTGGCCATGGCCAAGAAGCCTGCCATAAACAGCCAGAAGGCCGCGCCTGGGCCACCAATGGTAATCGCCACAGCGACGCCACCGATATTACTGACACCGACAGTGCCTGAAATAGCCGTGGATAGGGCGTTAAAGTGGGAAATTTCACCGGGTTTTTTACTGCCGCCAGCGTGGGAACCGCGTAGGATCCCGATAGCATGACTAAAGCCGCGGAAGTTAATTAGACGCAAATAGGAGGTGAACCAGAGCGAGGCTACGGCGAGCCAGATCACAATAAGCGGAAAATCCTGATTGAAAATTTCGATGGGGTAAAACACCACATCCGAGAGTGCCTTTGCTAGTGGCCTTATGAGGGCCTCAAGCTGCGAATCGATACTCATGTATATTCCCTAGGCACGAATCTTGTGCGCGCGCTCTTGTTATAAGTGGCTCTAATATCTCATGTGTTACATTAGATTATAATTTTAACTTCTTGTTTTTATTATACTTCTCTAGTCTTTCCAGACCTCGCTCGTTCCTTCATATCCGACTGAATGTACACCTGATCTGTAGTGCCCATGCTGGCATGACCCAAATCATCGGCCATATGTTTGAGCGGCCTAGTCGCGATATCCTGCGATGCACCAGTATGCCTGAGCCAATGGGTTGTTGCCTCTCGTAATGCCTTGGCTTCCTCGCTAAAACCTTCGGACATCATTCTGTCGTAGGCCAAATCAAAGGCCTGCTGGACGATTCTGCGCAGCTGACGGGATGTCATGCCACCAGTACCGCGGTTTTTAGACACCAGCGTCGAGTTAACGCCAAAGGTGGTATTGAGTGAACCACGGTATTTCTGATAGCGTTCAATATAGGGAGAAAGGGCATTTGGCACTGAAATATCTCGTATCTTATTGCCTTTACCCAGTACTTTGAGCCAGTTGTTACCGTCGCTGTCTTGCCAGAAATGTTTCCAGGCTGGCTGCCAGTTAGCTCGATCAGATAACTCAGATACCCTTAAATACAAGGTTTTAAGCATGGCGATCACAAATAGCGTGCGCTCATGATCTGGCGAATCGTCTGCTGCAGTCTGTGCGCTTTCCAGCACATAGTCCCACTGTAAATCTGACAGGCGCTTAATGTTTTTCTGGGTGGCGCCTTTAATCAAAAAGGGCGACTGCTTGCGAATTGCCGGTATCGGGTTACCAAAGGCATAGCCTTCATCGGTTAAATAGTCGTAGTAACAGGATACCGCCGAGTAACAGATCTTCATGGCCTCATGAGAAAGTAAGTGCCCGTCTCTACTGGTTTTTACACTGAGCCCCTCAGATAAGGCTTCTTTACGGTCTTCCTTGGCGATTTTCGCGGCAAATGGCCGCCAGTTTTTATTTTGACGGGACTCTCCGCCGATGATTTTAAAGCGATCCTGCACTGAAGCGCCCACCCAGGCTGAGCTTGGTCCATGGACGAAGTCGAAGTATGCCTCGAGATCGGGGCGTTTAAGCTGGATAACGCTCTTGTTAGCCACAGTCCAGGCCCAGAGCAATAAACGTTCAACCTCATTGCGGTAGCCACGATACGTAGCTTCAGACTTACGGCTGTAGCTTTTAAGGAAAGCTTGGGTGTGTAAGAAATCTTCTCGGGCATCCGGTATGGTTTCACAGATCGTTTCGACAAACTGTTTCGAGTCTGGATACTCATTGAGCATGGCCAGCCCCATAGGCAGCCGCACAAAGGCTTTGTGAGCGTCGAACAATGGTGTGGCAGTAAAGGCTTTGGACATAAGAGCATGCTATTTATTAAGGGCAGTTGAGAAACGTTACCATCGCCTAATAGTGGCTAAGGGCGCCGGTTCATTGGGAAGTACTGTATCAGGCTGTTTTCCTACTGTCCACCTATGTCCACTAATTGAGATTAGAGGACATAAAGCAAAGCTAGCCAACTCGAAGGTGAAATTAGCCACCACTTATTCTCTCAGACCAGCAAAACAATGAAATTAAGGTAATTAGTCGTGGTCTACCTTTAAAGCCTCTATTCAACAATTCAGGTTCTGGTAAACTCACTGCATTCTATAAAGGAAATTGATTATGCCGCGCGCTATTGCCGTCATCTTATTCGCTATTATCAGTGTTAGCAGTCTTTTCGTTATTACAGGGTTCTCTAGCGAACCTACAACGACTGCTTCGGCCCCATCCTCAACATCGTCCGAAGCCATATCGATAGCAGACACGCCGATAGACCCCATTGAGCGGAAACCTGAATACACGGCACTCTATAGAGAGATCTTTGATCGTCTGGCTACGAGGCACTATCGTGGGCAAAAAATTGATGATGAACTATCCCAGCGCTATCTGGCCCAGTTTCTAGATAACCTAGATCCGGTAAAGAGCTATTTCCTTCAAACCGATATTGACGAATTTATGCAGTGGGACACCAGACTTGATGATCTGGCGAAACGTGGCGATGTAGAGCCAGGCTATACAATGTTCAACCGTTTGCGCGACCGCGCCATCAGTCAGCTAAACGCCAACATTGCTCTACTACAAGATCAAGACCACGAGTTTGATCTTACCGCCGATGAAACTATTATTCTCGACGGCGACAAGCGGGAATGGTTTAGGTCAGCTGAAGAAGCAGAGAGCTTTTGGCACAAACGTATTAAAGACGCGATGATTCGTTTATTACTTAATGATAAAGAAGCAGACAAAGCACGCGAACTACTTATAAAACGTTATCAGAATCAAATAAAGCAGTTTACCCAGCGGGACAGTCAGGACGTTTTTCAACTTTATGTCAACGCCCTCGCCTCGCTTTATGATCCCCATACTTCGTATTTCTCACCACGCACTACAGAGAATTTTCAAATTAATATGTCTCTGTCATTAGAGGGTATTGGCGCCGAATTACGCACTGAAGACGAGTACACCAAGATCGTTAGAGTTATTCCAGGCGGCCCCGCAGACCTTCAGGGTATTTTGCAGGCAGAGGATAAAATTATTGGTGTGGCTCAGGACCAAGATGAAATGGTCGACGTGGTGGGCTGGAGAATTGACGAGGTAGTCGCACTGATTCGTGGCGCCAAAGACTCCGTTGTTAGGCTGCAAATTATTCCAGGAAAAGGTGAATCCGCAGACAGTACCGCCATCATTGCTATCACTAGGGATAAGGTAAAGCTCGAAGAGAAATCAGCCCAGAGTAAAATCTTAGAAATCCAGCAAGAGGGTAAAAGTTACAAGCTGGGCGTGATAGATATCCCCGCCTTCTATATGGATTTCGAAGCGTACCGCGCCAGAGATCCAGACTTTAAAAGTACTACCAGAGATGTATTTAAATTACTCCAAGAGCTACGAGACCAAGAAGTCGACGGTATTGTTTTAGACTTGCGTAACAATGGTGGCGGTTCTTTACATGAGGCAACCTCATTAACTGATCTGTTTATTGACAGCGGCCCCGTTGTACAGATTAAAGATTCTAATCAGCGAGTTTTCCGTAATCAGCGAGCCACTATGCCGGCAGTTTATACGGGCCCTCTTCTAATTATGATTAACCGTTTGAGTGCATCAGCCTCTGAGATATTTGCCGGTGCATTACAAGACTATGGTCGAGCATTAATCGTTGGTAGTCAGAGTTTTGGCAAGGGCACGGTTCAGGATGTGACTGGTCTTAGCAGTGGTCAGCTCAAGCTAACCGTCTCAAAGTTCTATCGGGTATCCGGCGATAGCACCCAGCACCGTGGTGTGTTGCCAGACATAGAATTCCCTTCAGCCTATGATGCCGAAGAGGTAGGCGAGAGCCACCAAGACAATGCCCTACCCTGGGATCGTATTCATGCAGTGCCCCACAAGGCGACTACCGAGCTTCAACAATATGTGTCGCCGCTAGTCACCAAGCATAACAAGCGTAGCGTCTCCGACCCAGACTATGCCCATATGCTCGGCCAGCTAAAACTTAACGATGACTGGGCAGCAGATGACTCTCTTTCTCTAAACATTGAAAAGCGCCGCGCTCGCACAGAGCAATGGGATCTAGAGTTACTGTCATTGGAAAATATTCGTCGTGTTGCCAAGGATTTAGAGCCCTATGCTGATGTTAAAATTTGGAAAGAAGAATCCGAAGTCGATGAAGGTAATATTGCCGAATCAGATCCGATGTTACAGGAGGCAGGACATATTCTTATTGACCAGATAGGTTTAGCGCCAAGCTCTAAGCAAAATCAGTTAGTTCAACTAAACAATAAAAAAGCGAGTTAAGATTTCCGTGAATGTAATTGCCAAACCCGACCCAACATCAACCCGTATTATTTCATTTAATGTCAACGGACTGCGCGCTCGGCTACATCAATTGCAGTCGGTTATTGACCAACATGCGCCGGATATCATTGGGCTACAAGAAATCAAGGTAAGCAACGAAGAGTTCCCTCTCGAGGCGATTACCGAGATGGGGTATACGGTAGACTTTCATGGTCAAAAAGGTCATTACGGCGTTGCCATGATGAGCAAAATACCGGCAACTACTATTACCCGCGGCTACCCTACCGACGATGAAGATGCCCAGCGTCGTATGATCCACGGTGAATATAAAATTAACGGCCAGACTATCCATGTGATCAATGGTTACTTTCCTCAAGGCGAAGGCCGTGCACACCCCACTAAATTCCCTGCTAAAGAAAGGTTTTACGCAGACCTAACAGCTTACCTCGGCAGCACCTTTACCGATAAAGATCGGGTGATTGTTATGGGCGATATGAATGTCGCTGCTGCGGATATAGATGTAGGCATCAAGCCAGAAAACGCCAAGCGTTGGCTCAAGACCGGCAAGTCTGCCTTTTTACCTGAAGAGCGTGAATGGCTACAAACTTTGCAAGGCTGGGGCCTCACCGACAGCTACAGATCAATGAACCCTCAGGATGATCGCTCTTACAGCTGGTTTGATTACCGCAGTCGCGGATTTGAACAGGACCCTCAGAGCGGTCTGCGCATTGATCTAATTCTGGCTTCCGATCCTGCTATGTCAGATCTGGTTGGCACCGGCATCGACTTTGACGCTAGGGCTTTCGAAAAGCCGTCTGACCACTGCCCTATTTGGGCTGATTTCAAGTTATAGGCGGAGCTAGTATTAGAGGCGAGACAGGCGCCAAAAAATTATGTAGTCGGTCAACCAATCTTTTTAACTGGCGTTTTAAGTGACAAGCCACACAAAGGAGACTGTGATGAAAAGGATACTAATAGCAACTGTTGCGGGACTGAGTCTTTTAGCCTTTCCCATAAACGCAATGGCAGACAGGGATAATGAAGCCTTCAAACGCTTTGACCGACAGTCTAATCACCAGCATGTTCAGAAGCGCCACTCGGATAAAGTGATCCATCGATCTGATGCTCGCAATGAACGACGCAGCGGCACCCAGGCGAGAGAAGATCACCAGCGATATAAGCGCCATAAAACCGATCACAAGGCGGTTAAACGTAGAGTCGACAAGCATCATTTTGCCAGAGATAAAAGAAAGCAACATCTGCGCAATGACTACCAGCGAGATCGCCGTTGGGTTATTAATCACAGCAACAACAGCAGGTTTTTGACACGCCGGGCTTTTTACAATCATTACTATGGCTACGGCGATGTTTATTTTTATGATCAGCACAGAAGCCATTATGAAAAACACCACAGTCGCCATCGTAAGCCCAGGGCTCACAGGCAGCATGGCCATCATGAGCATGACAGCGACTATCTGGAATGGGTAACTATTATGTACCTGCTGAACGATATTTATGGCGACGACTACTATGACTAGTACCCCTATTTCTATGTTCGCTGGTAACTAAGCTGATGACATTATCCGTCGTGGAGAAAACAGCGACTGAGGAGCAGTCTATCGAAGGCGCCCAAAAAGCACTCGGCTATAGCTCGATGGAAGAGTTTCTTAAGACCATCGAGCGACGTGCTTTTCATATGGCCAGAATGGCCACGGGTAACTCAGATACCGCTATGGATATTGTGCAAGACAGTATGTACAAGTTGGTTGAAAAGTATGGCGATAAAACACCGCAGGAATGGAAACCATTGTTTTATCGAATTTTAAACAGCAAGACCATTGATTATTATCGGCGTAAAGCCGTTCGCGACAGGGTGTTTCCCTGGAGTAAATATGTCCCTAATAGCGACAATGAGCAGAGCACCGACATTGTTGATCTTGCTCCCGGACGTATTTCAGATACCCCGGATGAAATGATAATGCGCTCTCAGCGCATCGACAAAATAACCCAGTCGGTGAATGCCCTACCCCGACGCCAGCGCGAAGCCTTTATGCTGAGGTGCTGGGAAGGCATGAGCACCATTGAAACTGCCGAAGCTATGAAATGCTCACAGGGCAGCGTTAAAACACATTACTCCCGAGCAATGCATACATTGCGGGATTTGTTGGAGGATTATAATTATGACTAATCAAATTGACCATCAATTAGAAAATAGCCTGCAGCAAGAGTTGCAGTGCTTGGAAAATGAAACCGAAGCGCGGAATGTTTTTCGTCTAGCTCAGGCTCGCAATAGAGCTTTGTCGCAAGCCGGATCAGGCCGAAAGAAAGGGTTTATACCGACACTAGGTGCCTCAATGGCCTCTATACTATTGGTGGCATTCTTCTTTTTTCAAGAAGCCCCGACGCCCCTAGGCAATGAGACTATTTCTGACATCAACAGCGCAGACTCTGCCTTTGAATTCGACGATGAGAATGTCGAACTCTATGAGGATCTAGACTTTTACTATTGGCTCGCGGATAACGAACAGGGGGCAACAGGTTAACTGATGAAACGACACTTACTAATAGCGGGTCTGGCTGCGGGGGTACTTATGCTCTCCCCGGCTCTATTTGCAGGGGATCATGACGGTGCCGAGATACCTTTCCATGAGCTTCCCCAGGAGGCACGTGAGCTGCTGGCGCCTTTCGAGAAGCATTGGGACAGGTTCAAACCTTCAAGACAGAAGCGTCTCTTAGATCGCGCTCAGGACTCTGATCCAGAAAGAAGAGCACAGTTTAAGCAACGTACTGAGCATCTTAAGAACCTTTCACCGGAAGAGCGTAAGAGACTGCATAGAGCTAAAAAACACTTTGATAAGAAGCCAGCCCATGAGCGTAAAGAACTGCGCAAGCGCTTTAAAAATATGAGCCCTGAAGAGCGTAGACGCTTTAACAAGAAGCATGAGAAATTTCAGGGGATGCCAAAGCATAAGCAAAAAGAAATTCGCGATAAGGTACGAAAAATGACTGCTGAGGAACGGCGTCAATATCTGGATGAATTAAAAGCCCAGAAAGGTAAATAATAAAAATCCAATAAAAAAGGCTCCTTTCGGAGCCTTTTTCGGTTTAGCTTGGAGGCTATTTAAAGCGCAGCATCCAACTCAGGTAGTGCAACAAACAAATCGGCAACTAGGCCGTAATCTGCAACCGAGAATATCGGTGCTTCTTCATCTTTGTTAATCGCAACAATAACCTTGCTGTCTTTCATGCCAGCCAAATGCTGAATAGCACCAGAGATACCCACGGCAACATAGAGGTCTGGAGCAACAATTTTACCGGTTTGACCCACCTGCATATCGTTGGGTACAAAGCCCGCATCAACAGCAGCGCGTGAAGCACCTACGGCAGCACCGAGTTTGTCGGCCAGGCTGTAAAGCATGTCGAAGTTTTCGCCATTGCCCATACCACGACCACCAGAGATAACAATATCCGCTGCAGTCAGTTCAGGACGGTCTGACACAGCCACTTCTTCACCGACAAAGGTAGACTTACCTGAGTCATGTGCCGATGCAACCGCTTCAATAGTGGCCGAACCACCCTCTGCAGGCGCGCCATCGAAGGCTGTACCACGAATGGTCAAAACCTTAATTGCGTCGCTGCTCTTTACGGTGGCAATAAGATTGCCCGCATAGATTGGGCGCTTAAATGTATCTTCGCTAACCACACCGCTGACGTCAGAAATTGCCTGAACATCCAATAAGGCGGCAACGCGAGGAATAATATTTTTAGCCGTAGTAGTTGCTGTCGCCATAACGTGGCTGTATCCAGCCGCGACTTCAGCGATCATAGGTGCAACGTTTTCAGCCAATGAATGAGCATAAACCCCATTGTCTGCAACGATAACCTTGCCAATACCTGGAACCTGAGCTGCCTGTGCAGCAGCTGCCTGACAGGCTGTGCCAACGACCAAAATATCGATATCGCCGCCCATAGCCTGGGCCGCAGCCACAGAGTTGAGCGTTGCAATGTTCATGCTGTCGTTGTCATGTTCAGCGATAACTAATGTACTCATGAGATCACCTTCGCTTCATTTTTCAATTTATCAACCAGCTGAGCGATATCCTCAACCTTAATGCCTGCCGAACGTTCGGCGGGAAGCTCTACACCCATCAGTGTGACGCGGGGCGCTACATCGACACCCAGATCTGCTGGTGTGGTGGTATCAAGCTGCTTTTTCTTGGCTTTCATAATATTTGGCAGTGAGGCATAACGAGGTTCGTTAAGGCGCAAATCTGCAGTTACGATGGCCGGTAAGGTTAAAGTCAGCGTCTGCAATCCACCGTCTACTTCACGGATAATCGTTGCATTGCCGCCATCGATACTGAGCTCAGAGGCAAATGTCGCCTGACCATAACCGGTCAGTGCGCCAAGCATCTGGCCTGTTTGGTTGTTATCGCCATCAATTGCCTGCTTACCTAGCAGAATAATATCCGGAGACTCAGCCTCGCATACTGCTTTTAAGCACTTGGCAATGGCTAGTGGCTCAAGAGTTTCGTCTGAGCTAACCAAAATAGCGCGATCTGCGCCCAATGCTAGGGCAGTACGCAACTGCTCCTGACATTGCTGTGGGCCTACAGAGATTGCGATGATTTCAGTGGCGATGCCCTTCTCTTTCAAGCGCACAGCTTCTTCTACTGCAATCTCACAAAATGGGTTAATGGACATTTTCACGTTAGCCAAGTCAACATCGGTCATGTCTGACTTAGGTCTAACCTTGACGTTGTAATCAACAACGCGCTTCACGGCTACCAATACTTTCATGGTTTTCCTTTTAGCTTAAGCTTAGTAATTAAAATTTGGGACTTCGGGCACCGCTTTAAACGATCGGCCAGTGCATATTTTTGAGGCCATTATATTGCCTAGATAAGCCTAATAAATCAAGGGTCTAGAAGCCAAAACACGACCCGTGAGTTCGCTTCCACGCCACGTAATCATTATAAATTATGGATATTTATAATGACTATAGCTGTGCCTATAGCTATGCCCATATGAAGTTAGTAAAATGCATACTCAAAATTCAAATAAACACTGGAGAATGAGTTTGGAACGCGAATTTATGGATTACGATGTCGTCATCGTTGGTGCAGGCCCATCTGGTCTGGCCGCTGCATGCCGTCTCAAACAGGTCAATGCCGATATTTCTGTCTGTGTGGTCGAAAAAGGCTCCGAAGTCGGTGCTCATATTCTATCTGGTGCTGTGTTCGAGCCAACGCCTTTGAATGAGCTTTTTCCCGATTGGAAAGAGATGGGCGCGCCACTGCTGACCCCCGTTACTGACGACAAAATTTTCGTCTTTACCGGTGCCACCAAACGCATCAAGGTCCCAAATCTGTTTGCCCCTAAAACGATGCACAACCATGGCAACTATATTATTAGCCTAGGCAAGCTGTGCCGCTGGCTCGCAGAGCAAGCTGAAAATCTCGGGGTTGATATATTCCCAGGCTTTGCCGCTGCAGAAGTGCTCTACGGCGACAACAATGAGGTACTAGGTATCGCCACAGGCGATATGGGTGTTGGCCACAATGGTGAGCAGAAAGGCTCTTACCAGCAAGGCATGGAGCTGCGTGGCAAGTACACCTTATTCTCTGAAGGTTGTCGCGGTAATCTGGGTAAAGAAATTATTGCCAAGTACGCCCTGGATGCTGGCAAAGACCCTCAGCATTATGGTCTTGGTATCAAAGAGCTTTGGAAAATACCCGCAGAACAGCATCAGCCAGGCCTGGTCGTTCACAGTGCTGGCTGGCCTCTAGATGAAAGTAAGTCACTCGGTGGGGGCTTTCTCTATCACCTCGAAGACAATACAGTCGCTGTTGGTCTTATCACCAACCTCTCCTATACCAATCCACATCTGAGCCCTTTTGATGAGTTTCAGCGCTATAAGCACCACCCAGAGATCGCCAAATATTTGCAGGGTGGCGAGCGCCTAACTTATGGTGCCCGTGCGCTCTTAAAAGGTGGCTTGCAGTCACAACCTAAGATGTCATTCCCTGGCGGCATTCTGGTCGGTGATGATGCCGGCACATTGAACTTCGCCAAGATTAAAGGCAGCCACACTGCCATGAAGTCAGGCATGGTTGCTGCAGAAACAGTGGCTGAGGCCTTGGCCGCAGACAAGAGCAATGATGATCTAGACAACTATGCCGCGGCCTATAAGGCATCCTGGGCTTACAAAGAATTGCATATGCAGCGTAACTTTGGCCCAGCGCAGCACAAGTTTGGCAATATTATCGGCTCGGCCTACGCCTTTATTGACATCAACATCTTTAACGGCATGTTGCCTTGGACGCTAAGCGATAAGATTGCAGACCATGAGACATTGTTGCCCGCTAGCGAGTGCAAAAAGATTGACTATCCCAAGTATGATGGCAAGTTAAGCTTTGATAAGTCTTCTTCGGTGTTTATGTCTAATACCAACCACGAAGAAGATCAGCCCTGTCACCTAGTGCTGGCTGACCCTGATATGCCTATCAACAAGAACCTAGCACTCTACGATGAGCCTGCGCAGCGCTACTGTCCTGCCGGAGTTTATGAAGTGGTTGCGAATGATGATGGTAGCCAGCGTTTTCAGATCAATGCGCAGAACTGTGTGCACTGTAAAACCTGCGATATCAAAGAGCCCAGCCAGAATATTAATTGGGTGGTACCTGAGGGATCCGGTGGACCAAACTATCCGGCTATGTAATCGGTAACTTAAAAGCTAAACCAAAAAGCCCAGCTTCTAGCTGGGCTTTTTTTATGCACTACATTTTAGGACCTGTATTAAAACGCTCTCGAAAGCCCTAAGGAAAATCCAGAGAGCTCAAGCCCAAGAGAATCAAAATAGCTGATGTATTCAATATTGGCACTGAGATCGCGCTTGATCTCAATATCTAAACCAAGACCATAGGAAACGCCACCAAGATCTCCCTCTGCTGTAAATCCATCAATAGACCCCTCAAGATTGGCATGACTGTAACCAATCAGTGCGTAGGGATAAAACCGCTCAGCAATGCGTGTACCAGCTCGTGCATAGATCCCATACATATCCCGAATTTCAAGGTTAGCAATGCTGTCTTCACCATCTATCTCGATAACATCATCACCAAGACCAGCGCCAAGACGCACCTCTGCAGAAAAGTACTCGCCATAATGTTTACCTAGGCGTGCATTGAGAGCCGTAAGCGTGGTTTCTAAAGTAAAGGGCTCTATCGGATCGCCAAATTCATCGGCAGTGACCTTCTCATAGGCATCGATAAAGCCAATATTGGCCGCTATATAAGAATCTCCCGCAACGGAAAGACCTGAAAAAGCCATCAACAAGGCAGCCACATTAGTTTTAATAATCGATGAAGATTTGAACATTACAATTTCCCTATAGTTATGTTTTAAGAGGTCGCGCGAAGTATCGAGAAGTATCAAAAAGCCGCGCTAATAATTGAGAGGCAGTCAGACTGCCAAGAGACCGGCAACCTAGCCGAGCCCACTTTAAATTAACGGAACGAAGTTTAACTAAAACAGGCGGGATCCAACAAGGTGCTAAATCCTATATTTTAAGACGTTTTCTAGGTGATACGCGTTATTCCATCATCCCCAGAAGAAAGCGCTGGCCCATACTGTCGACATAGAGACCACCATCCTCTGCAGGTTGGCCCCACTCGACAAGCTGATAGAAAACGCTTCGGCTGAGCAGACCTGGTAGGTTATTGCGGACTGTGACTAAAGGAACTGGCTGGTCAGAGCCCTGAGGATAGTCGACCCATAGCGGGTTATCGGCACTGAGTACCAAGCTTTCACCCGTAGATGTAGAAAGGCTTATAGCCTGCTGTGAATCACGATTATTAATGGTAGCTGCGACAATATAGAACGGCGCAAAATCGACCATAATCTTCCATTTCTCAACCGGGGTAACCAAAAAGTAGTCGTCCCCTTCCCGTTTCAGAATAGTTGAGAACAGCTTAACTAACCGTTCGCGCTTAATCTCACCACCCTCGTGAATCCAGCGACCTTCCCGATCAATCACCATATCCATGTCACCACTTTTGGGCGGATCCCAGAGATGGACGGGCGGTAGACTCGCTGAGCTATCTTTTTGTAATGCCAGGAGATCGGCAAACAGATTATCAAGGGACCCTGTGCCGTCTTGAGAAGGCTCTCTAGAGGATGGTTCAGAAGCGTTGCTAGACGATGATGTTGAGTCTGATTTGGACATTAGCTAGACTTTAGTTTTTTCTTTTTAGCCGTGTCTTTGGAGACGGGATGGTACTGGCCTCGGTTACCCATGGTCACGCCAATATTGGTAATAAACTTCATGAGATCAGCAGTATCATGGCGATAGTTCCAGCTCTTGCTATACCAAAGGTCGACAGCACCCTGAGCCAGAGCCCAGCAAGCCAGATAATGGAAATGCGGGGGTACATCTTCCAGCACACCAGCACCGATCTGTTTGGTCAGCATATCGCTGAGGGAATCTTCATTGGACCGGCGGATGTTATGTAACTCTTCAAGCTGCTCGGCAATATCGGCGGCATCGGCCAAGCGGCCTTCCAGCTGCTGCACCAATCGATCGAGATCAGGTCGAGCTAAGCGCGCCTGAAAATAAGCCTGGCATGCAGCACCCGCATCACCCTTTTCGGCCTTGATAATGCCAGCAGCTAGGCAGTCGGTAATGTTTCTCTCGTAGTCGAGCATGATCCTCACCAGAATCTCATTCTTGGTCAGAAAATGCTTGTAGACAGTGCCCTTACCAATCCCCGCCTTGCTGGCGATTTTGGAGACAGTTACGCAGTCGATGCTCTCTTTAAGAAACAGCTCCAGCGCCGCTTCAATAATCTTCTGTTCACGATCAAGAAAAAGCTTTTTCTTTTCACGAATACGATCGGAGCTGGATGTTTTGTTACTCATACAAAGGCCATATGTTTTGGTGAGACTACTATAACTCAAGTGGCCGGTTGCTGGCGCGGAGAAATTCTTGCTTTAAGTCAGCAAAAGTATGAACAGCTGGAAACTGTGGGAACTCATCAATCACATTTTGCGGCGCATGAAACAGAATACCCGCATCAGCCTCAGCCAACATAGTTGTATCATTATACGAATCGCCTGCGGCAATAGTTCTGTAATACATGCTTTTAAAGCCCACAATCGCTTGGCGCTTCGGGTTAGCTTGCCGGAGATGGTAGTTGACCAGCATGCCCTTGTCGTCGGTTTCAAGCTTATGACAGAGCAATGTTGGGTAACCCAACTGCTTCATGAACGGGC
>CAJJAS010000069.1 GCA_905182245.1 gamma proteobacterium HTCC2207
TTATCCGGATACAAAGTCACTCGAATATCCTCACCAATCATGCGCATATCCTTTACCGACAGCGCCAGATGGGCATCAATGGTTCTAATCGGCAAGTTAAACATCGGCCGCGCATCATTACCAAATAACTTGGGGGCCCAGTAACAGACCAATTCATCTAGCAGGCCTTCGGCAATAAACGCACCGGCCAAACCTGCCCCTGCCTCTACCATGACCTGATTGCAGCCTCGGGCAGCCAACTCGACCAGCAGCGCTTGCAAATCAATATGCTCACCAATCGCGGGCAAAAACACCACTTCAGCGCCAGCATCAATAAGTGCCTGTGATTTTTCACGCTGGCTCTCGCCATCAAGGGTGGCAATAAGCGTAGGGCCTGGCTGTTCAAACATGCGCGCCGTGGCGGCCATCTGTAATTTGCTGTCTACAACCACTCGCAGGGGCTGTTGGAGGCTATCTTCCACCCCCAGTTCTTCATGGGTTATACGCACGGTTAGAGACGGATCGTCCATTAACTGAGTGCCTATACCGGTAATAATTGCGCAACTCGCCGCACGTAAACGCTGTACGTCTTGGCGCGCCGGTGGTGTGGTAATCCACTGGCTCTGACCACTGGCCATGGCCGTACGGCCATCGAGACTAGCCGCCATTTTAACCAGCACCCAGGGCGTACCCTGTTCGTGGCGCTTTATAAAACCTTTATTAATATCCCGAGCCTGATCTTCTAAAAGGCCGCTTTCGACTTGAATGCCCGCCGCCTGCAATTTCTCAATACCCGAACCAGCAACCTGGGGGTTGGGGTCTTCACAGGCAATAACGACTCGCGCAATGCCCGCGGCAATTAATGCATCGACACAGGGGCCAGTTTTTCCCTGATGACTGCAGGGCTCGAGGCTGACATAGGCGGTTGCGCCAGTAATATCAGTATCTCTAGCAGTTTCTAGTGCTTCAATCTCGGCGTGATTACCCCCAGCAGGACGGGTAAATCCCTGTCCGACAATTTTTCCATCCGCCACAATAACGCAGCCAACTGTCGGGTTTGGTGAAGTCGTAAAACGCCCCTTGGCAGCCAATTTAAGGGCCTGAGACATCATCTCGCGATCAATTATTGAAAAATTCATTAGTCGTCAGCCGGGGCTGGTTTAAGTCCGGTTAACCGATTGAGTTCGTCCTGGAATTCACTGAGGTCTTGAAAGCTGCGGTAGACAGAGGCAAAGCGCACATAGGCAACTTCGTCTAACTCGCGCAGTTGGCGCATAACTTCCTCACCCACGATACGAGAAGACACTTCGCGCTCACCGGTAACCTGAAGAAAATGCTTAATTTGTGACAGGGCAACTTCGATTTTTTCGATAGATACCGGACGTTTCTCCAGCGCGCGCTGCAAGCCTGCACGCAGCTTAGCCTCGTCAAAGGGCTGGCGACTACCATCGCTTTTTATGACACGGGGCATCACCAATTCGGCGAGTTCGTAAGTCGTAAAACGTTCGCTGCAATCGACACATTCGCGGCGTCGACGGACCTGTCCACCGTCTGCTACCAGACGTGAATCTATGACCTTGGTGTCATCCGCATTACAAAAGGGGCAATACATGGCAGCACATCGAAATTTTGGGCGCTCATTCTACCACAAGAAACTGGGTTAAAAGACTCTCAATCTTGGTCTATTTCTGCATTTTAAGAG
>CAJJAS010000070.1 GCA_905182245.1 gamma proteobacterium HTCC2207
GGTTTTAGCCGTGAGGAGTTTGTTGCGCTCGCTGATTTGAGTTATCAGGAGGGGCAAATTGCGGAGCAGGAGTCCAAGATTTTAACAAATTTACTGCGGTTGCGAGAGACTCATGTTTCTGTAGCAATGACGCCCAGAACGGTTGTTTTTTCCCTCCCTGAAACGGTGACTGTTGAAGAATTTTTTCACAAGTATGAACAGCGGACTTTCTCCCGTATACCAATATATAAAAACGAGCCAGAGAATATTGTAGGCTTTGTTTTTCGCAGTGATCTTCTATTAGCTCAAGCTAGAGGTAATGGTGCTAATGCGTTAAGCAATTATCAACATGCTATTACTGCAACATTGGAATCGACCTCCTTAGCGCATGTACTCAATGAGCTGTTAACGTTAAGAGTGCACATGATGCTAGTTGTTGATGAATACGGTGGTGTTGAAGGTATTGTCACTTTAGAGGATGTTTTAGAAACATTAATTGGCCTTGAGATTGTTGACGAAAAAGATGAGGCCGTAGATATGCAAAAGGAAGCGAAGCGTTTGTGGCGGCGGCGAGAAGAAAAGAGGGGGGGCAGTATTAAAAAGCCATGAGATTATGGATAAATCAGGTTCAGACCGTTCCGAATTACTGTCGTAGAGAGATGTTGAGCGGTGCTTAAGCCATTTGGCTGTGGCGCGGAATGTGTTCCAATCTAAAAAAACCGCTGCTGGAATTGTATTAGTGCTCCTCTGTCCAAATTTCTTAGGTTAGCACTAATATATGTAGATGATTATGGGGAGGGATCGCGTCAGCGAAAGCTCCCTCAGACTAAGTAACTATTTTACCTTAATCATAATTTTTTCTGACAGAACCGTAGGGTTATGAGGGATGTGATATTTGTCGCCCATCAATAATTGTAGGCTGTGCTCACCTGGTTCTAGATTCAACATCACCTCAGTTTGACCACCACCAAAATGAACATGATTGGCGCTGGCTGGCACAGGCATTGTCAAATCAGGCAGGGTATCCACGTCAATCAACAAATGATGGTGCCCAGTATTAGGTTTATCGACACCGGCAGGTGCAACGCCCATACCTGACAAACCGAAGCGTATCGCGACGGGGCTGCTGACTTCCTCACCATTCAGGGGGCTAATAATATAGACGTTGGCTGAAGGTGCTTCAGAGGCAATGACGCCAAAAGAACTTAGTGTCAGTAATAGTAGGCAGATTTTGATCATGAGATTATTTGCTCTTGCTTGATAGCGTTGGATTAAATGTTTGGTTCGGCCTAAAGCTTATGGCCTATGTTTTAGGATGTTTACCCGGCGTCAGCCAGGCTAAGTAATTCTGTGGCATGAGACAGGGTTTGCTCTGTAACAGTCGCCCCACCCAACATACGCGCCAGCTCCTCAATACGTTCTTGCCTGCTAAGTGGCGTCATAAGCGACGCGGCACTCTGGGTATCTACAACCTTACTGGCTCGATAATGATGGTGCGCATGGGCAGCCACCTGAGGCTGGTGCG
>CAJJAS010000071.1 GCA_905182245.1 gamma proteobacterium HTCC2207
ATGCCATCACGAACGTAATCGGATTCTCTGCTGCTGTGAGAAAATAACTTGAGAGTAATAATGTTGGTGTAGCTATCCACGATTCTGCCGGTCATTAACGAGCGAGCATCCGCCTGGAGCATGGCAATGTTTTTCATCTTTGGAACGAAGTAACGCTGCACCAACACATAAAAGCCCAACCAGATAACAATTGGCAGACACAGACGTATATCGGCACTGGCCACTAATATCAGGGCGGTGACCATATAGATCACCACAAACAGCAACACATTGAGCAGCTTCATCACGGTGTCGCGTACCGCGAGAGATGTCTGCATAACCTTGGTGGCTATACGTCCACTAAATTCATTCTGAAAAAACCCATAGCTCTGATCAAGCAGATAGCGGTGAGCATTCCAGCGCACCAACATCGGAAAATTACCCATTAGAGTTTGATGCACGACCAATGACTGAATGGCTGTAACCATAGGAATAAATACTAGGATGAAAACGGTCATACCCACCAGCTGTAACCAGGACTCTTCAAAGAAGGTCGTTGGATCGCTAGAGGCCAGCCAGTCGACTATCTGACCCAAAATGGCATAGAGCATGGCCTCTGATACAGCGGTAACGACGGTGAGTCCCGCCATCACCAATAACCAGGGCTCCATGCCTCTGGTGTAGTAACGGCAAAACTCATACAGACCCTTTGGGGGTCGCTGTGGTTTTTGGGCTGGGAAGGGGTTAATTAGCCGTTCGAAAAATCCGAACATTTTCTATCCTTTTAAAACAGGTAACTTGGGGTATTAATTAGGGGTCGCATCATAACAGGCGTAAGGCTTAGGGAAATACCAAAGTCTCGTTGCCCTCTTCCCATACAGGGTATTTGACCATGGCCTGGGCAAATAGCGGGGAGCTAAGAAACCCTGCTAACCATTGTTGCAGCCTTGGGTAGGGCGCCTGGTCGAACCAGTCTTTATCGACAAAGGCGAACTGACGAATAAAGGGAAAGATGGCTATATCTGTAATACCTACCGTCTGGCCCAAGATATAGGGGTTATCTGCGAGCAGTGTTTCCAGCTTTCTTAGAAACACCTCGGCACCACCACGATAGTCCTGCTGAGATTCAGCGGGATACCGATCCCAGTACTTGTAGCGGTCGAGATCTGCCTTAAAGCTGCCATCGTTTTCGGCGATAAGATCTGCGCTCAGAGCACTGCTGCTGGAATCCAGCCACTGATCTGGGTCAGATTGAGCCAGTGCCCAATGCATAATATCGAGACTTTCATTTAATACTGATTGGTCTGGAAGCTGTAATACAGGCACCGTGGCACTGTCTGAAATAGCTAACATTGCTCTAGGTTTGGCTCTAAGACTGACTTCTCGCAAATCTACCGCTATAATCCCGCGGCACAAAGTCATTCTAGCCCGCATTGCATAGGGGCAGCGACGAAAAGAGTAAAGGATAGGCAGCATAAAAAGGAAAATCCGCTCGTAGAAGTGACCAAAACCAGACTGACCACTATAAATCAGCAATTTGGGAAAAAATACACTCATGGCCGTTAAAAAATTTGATCTTGTAATCTATGGCGCCAGCAGCTTTGTTGGCCAAATACTAACCGAATACCTGTACGAGCATATTGGGCTGACACGTAAAGTGAAATGGGCCATTGCTGGCCGCTCAGAAGCCAAGCTCAACGAACTACGGGATTCTCTTGGGGAAGGTGCTGCAAAGCTGCCGATTATTATTGCCGATTCTCACGATGAAGCTGGACTGAGAGATATGTGTGAGCGCTCCCGCGTCATCATCTCTACAGTGGGTCCCTACGCTTTATATGGTGAGCTTCTAGTGAAAGTCTGCGCCGAGAATGGCAATGATTATTGCGATCTCACAGGCGAGGCCTACTGGATCAAGCAGATGATCGACAAATACGAAAAGGCAGCAAAAAAATCTGGCGCTCGTATCGTTAATTGCTGTGGCTTTGATTCAATCCCTTCCGATTTAGGCGTGCACTTCTTGCAGCAAGAGGGCAAAGAGCGTTTCGGTAAGTTCTTTAATACTGTGAAACTGCGTGTCCAAGCTATGAAAGGCGGTGCATCCGGTGGCACTATCGCCAGCATGATCGAAATGATTGTCGCGGCCAAGGCAGACCCAGAACTGCGCAAGCAAATGGGCAACCCCTACATTCTATGCCCTGAAAAGCATCGCTACAGCATTCGTCAGACCAGTGTTAAAGGGCCTACCTACGACCAAGATTTTCAAGCTTGGTCTGCGCCTTTTATTATGGAAGCGATTAATGCTCGGGTTGTACTGCGTTCTAATTCATTGCTTAAAATGGCCTATGGCAAAGACTTTTCTTATGGCGAAGCAATGCTCGCAGGCAAGGGCTTTAAGGGTCGCTTAACTGCTTTCGGCATTACTGGCGGTCTCGCCGCATTTGGTGGCAGTCTGATTTTTGATCCGATTCGCAACCTGATGGAAAAGTATGTCTTACCTAAGCCCGGCGAAGGCCCGAGCTTGCAAGACCAGCTTAATGGCTTCTTTGATATCCGCTTAATGGGTAGCAATAAAAAGGGGCAGCAGCTGGTCGTTCAGGTTACTGGCGATCGCGATCCTGGCTATGGCTGCACGGCTAAGATGCTAGCTCAGGCCGGTTTATGCCTCGCCTTTGATCTGTCTGCTGAAGATAAAAAAGGCGGGTTCTGGACGCCGGCAACGGCTATGGGCGATTTACTGGTGGAGCGTCTGAGTGAACATGCCGGCATGACCTTCGAAACGCTAGAGCAGTAAATACTTAATAATACTATTAGCCCCGCACGACAAAAGGCACAGCCGGATAGCTCCAGCTGTGCCTTTTTTGTAGCTAGAGTATTAGTTAACTATTCCCCAGGACCTTTCACCAAGCTACCCACAATTGCGCCCGCAGCCGTTAATTTGATCAGACTGATGGCAAACCAGCTCTCGGCTAAATGGAGAGAAATAGGCATATAGACATAGCTGCCGAACCCAGCCACCACGCCTACTGCAATACCAAAAATCGCACCGAACTTAATCCCTTTCGACATAGATTTGGGCTGTACGAAGTACTGATATAGCGCCACAAAACAAAATCCGTAAACTGCGGTGACCGCAAACATTAGCAGCGAATTCATCTCAGCCTCAGGCCGCCATAAATGTGGTGTCGACAGATAGGTTTCTACCAGTAAATTACCATGGACCAGAATATCTATAATTGTCCAAGTAACAAAGACTGCGATCGTCGCTAGCGCGTTTTGTTTAAACATGATTATCTCCCTGATTTATTTGATGTTGTTATTAAAAATAGGAGGTAACTCGGGCTTATTCAAGTAGAATACTCGTTTAATTATTCAGTATCCCTAGGCTCAATTTTGAGCAGGGTTAAATTTTTACCAGAGTCGACAAATAATCCCATGGCACAATACGTTTTTACAATGAATCGGGTGAGCAAAATTGTTCCCCCAAAACGCCAAATTCTAAAAGACGTTTCTCTGTCTTTTTTCCCTGGAGCAAAGATCGGTGTCCTGGGCCTGAACGGCTCCGGTAAGTCTACGTTACTAAAAATAATGGGCGGATTTGATACCGACATTCAGGGTGAAGCACGAGCAATGCCCGGCATCAAGATTGGCTATCTGGCTCAGGAGCCAATGCTCGACCCAGATAAAGATGTGCGCGGTAATGTTGAAGACGGTATGCGTGAAGCGGTTGATGCCCTGAAAGATTTAGAGCAGGTCTATGTGGACTATGCCGACCCAGATGCCGACTTTGATGCGCTGGCAAAGAAACAGGGTGATCTCGAGGCCATTATTGAAGCCTGGGATGCTCATAATCTGGACCATGCATTGGATATTGCTGCAGATGC
>CAJJAS010000072.1 GCA_905182245.1 gamma proteobacterium HTCC2207
GGCAAAATTGCCTGTGTTTTACGGGCTCTACCCTGCTTGGCAGAACCACCAGCAGAATCTCCCTCCACTAGGTATAACTCAGAGAGCGCAGGATCCTTCTCCTGACAGTCTGCAAGCTTACCAGGCAAGCCTGCAATATCTAGAGCGCCTTTACGTCGCGTCATCTCACGGGCCTTACGGGCCGCTTCTCGCGCACGTGCAGCATCGATCATCTTATTGACGATGGCGCGGGCTTCTTGAGGAAATTCCATCAGGTAATCAGTAAATTTACTGCCCATCTCTTGCTCTACTGCCGTCTTAACCTCAGAACTAACTAACTTGTCTTTGGTTTGCGAGGAAAACTTGGGATCTGGGACCTTCACTGAAATAATACCGGTCAGGCCTTCGCGGGCATCGTCGCCAGTAGTCGCTACCTTTGACTTACCGTTAATACCCTCTTTTTCAATATAGGTATTTAGGCCACGGGTAAGGGCTGAACGGAAACCAGCAAGGTGGGTACCGCCGTCACGCTGAGGGATGTTATTGGTGTAACAAAGAATATTTTCCTGGAAGCCGTCGTTCCACTGCAAGGCTACCTCAACGCTGGTGCCGTCTTCCCGGTCAGTGTTGAAGTGCATAATTTTGTTTACAGTGCTCTTGTTAGTATTCAGATACTCAACAAAGGCTTTTAGACCGCCATCATAGGCATAAACTTCTTCCTTACCCGAGCGCTCGTCATGGAGAACAATACGCACACCCGAGTTAAGGAAAGACAGCTCGCGCAATCGCTTGGCCAGCTGATCAAAATGGAATTTAATATTAGTAAAGGTACCCTCAGACGGTGCGAAATACACCTCGGTACCACTCGCCTCAGTATCACCAACAATCGCCAGCGGCGCCATTGGAACACCATGCTCATAGGTCTGCTCATGGACTTTACCGTTACGACGGATAGTCAGGCGCATCTTCTTGGACAGCGCATTAACAACCGAAACGCCTACACCATGCAGGCCGCCAGAGACCTTGTAGCTATTATCATCAAACTTACCGCCAGCATGAAGTACAGTCATAATTACTTCGGCCGCTGAAACACCCTCATCGTGCATCTCAGTGGGAATACCACGACCATTATCAGAGACCGAGATAGACTCATCGGGATGAATAACAATACGGATTTCAGAGCAATGGCCTGCTAGAGCTTCATCAATTGAGTTATCGACAACCTCGAAGACCATATGATGAAGGCCAGTGCCATCATCTGTGTCGCCGATATACATACCGGGACGCTTGCGAACAGCATCAAGCCCTTTAAGCACCTTAATGCTCGACGAGTCATAATTCGGTTCTTCACTCATATCTTTTACTTTCCTATTATTCAGCCTACTGAAGCCACACCATGTTCCACGTGGAACATCTTATGCGCTATCCCCACAACCAGCTCTTCAAAATCTTTCTTATCGACCCCAGTCATAAAATACTGACAACCAAGGCCATCTAAGCAGGACACCACCTGCCCACGATGTTCATAATCCAGCT
>CAJJAS010000073.1 GCA_905182245.1 gamma proteobacterium HTCC2207
GCCCTTTGGCGGCGGCGCAAGAGTCTGCGTAGGAAATAACTTTGCTCTAATGGAGGCCGTTTTTATTATTGCCATGACAACGCAACGGTTTCGGGTGAACCTAGCTCCAGATACAAATTTTGAGCCTCTAGTTGGATTAACTACAAAGCCAAAATTTGCATTAAATGCTCAGTTACAGAGGCGGCGAGCCAAAAAAACCTAGCAATATCTGACATTTCAATTTGCTACATAATTTATGTTGTGGGGGATTGCCGTAACCGAAATAATCCTCATGCAGAGCATAAAAAGCTTCTCGAATAACGTAGATGGTTAGGTAGCAGTTACGTTATTATGATGTTTCATAGCGGAGATAATCATGCGATACACCCTTTTTACCACGCCCATACTTAGCCCCATACTCCGTGTAATATCTAGGGTTATCTTAAAAATAATTCGTTGGCGAGTGGTTGGATCAATCCCAACAGACCAGCGCAAATATGTACTTATCGTTGCGCCACACACTTCAAACTGGGATTTTGTATTGTTTGTTTTGGCCGTCTCTGTATTGCGCCTAAAACCCAGCGTACTCATCAAAAGCACACTCTTTGTAGGCCCTCTGGGCTGGTTCCTGCGTTACTGTGGGGGCATTCCCGTGAATCGCTCTCAGGCAAGCTCGTTAGTCAGCTACATTGCCTCTATCTATCAAGAGAATGAAGATTTCGTGTTAATTGTGACGCCTGAGGGTACCCGCAGTCCGAACGCTAACTGGAAACGCGGGTTTCATCATGTTGCAACAGCCGCACAGGTGCCTATCGTTATTGTCTATGTGGACAGCGTTATAAAGACCATCGGAGTAGAAGGGATGATGGAACCCTCTGATGATGTAGATGGTGATCTAATTAAGCTCAAAAAGTTTTTTGATACAAAAAGCGGTTTAAAGCCGAAAAATTACGCCTCTTAAGGCGTCCGGGCTTAATCCCGTCACCCCAGCCCAAATCCCGTGACCCTAGCCCAAATCCCGTGACCCTAGCCCAAATCCCGTGACCCCAGCCCAAATCCCGTGACCCTAGCCCTAATCCCGTCACCCCAGCGTAGGCTGGGGTCTCATGAAAAGATTCCAGCCTTCGCTGGAATGACTTAGCTTCGCTGGAATGACTCGGTTCCGCTGAAGAGAGGTGGTTCCGCTAAAAAGACATGACTTCGCTGGGACGACGTTCCTACGCTGAAATCATATACCTTCGTTGGAATTACACAGGCTCAATCGGCAATGGTTTTGTCATTTACTCTCCGGTACCACTACTATACTCTCGAGCTTTGGCATGCTTGCCAATTCCCGTGCTGGATCCCGGCACATTAGAGCAATCTAACAATGAAAACAGACCCGCAAAGTATTGTGATTGGTGCCGGTATCGTCGGTATCTGCACCGCTCTTTATCTTCAGGAGAAGGGGCGTCAGGTCACGTTAATTGACCGGATGGCACCGGGAGAGGGAACCAGCTCGGGTAATGCAGGTATTATTTCAGTGGGTTCTGTGCACCCCGAGGCCATGCCTGGGATCTGGAAAGAAATTCCCCATATGCTATTGCAGCGCCGAGCGCCTATTAGTTTGCGGCCGGCTTATCTGCCGAAAATTCTTCCTTGGTTTGCGAGCTTTCTTGCCAGCAGTTCAGTGGCCAAGGCAGATCAGTCATCTGTCGGCATCAGCGCGCTCAGCATCCGCGCTCTAGACTTCTTACAACCTTTGGTTCAGAAGGCCAACGCCACGGCACTACTGCAGCAGGAAGGCTCGATCTATGTGTCTGAGACGGCAGCGCAGTTTGCTGCAGCCAAACGTAACTGCGCCTACTACGACCGACGGGGTGTGGACTATCAGATTATCGAGGGCGGCGAACTCATCGAACTCGAACCCAGTTTACGCCCTGGTCTTGCCGGTGGTGTGCTGGTGCATGCTGGCGGCAATAGCGTTTCGCCTTTGGCGCTGTCTCAGAGCCTGTTTAGCCTGTTTCAAAAGCAGGGTGGGGGATTTATACAGACTGAGGTAACCGGCTTTAAAACTGAGGGTAATCAGGTGACGGCGGTGCAGACGGATTCCGATCAGCCTTGCCTCGACGTGTTTGTCACTGCGGGCGCCTATTCCAAGACATTGGCTAAACAGCTGGGTAGTGCGGTTTTATTAGACACGGAACGGGGTTATAGCATCCAATTGCCGACCCCTGGCATTAAATTAAAGCGGCCCTTGCTGTTTGGTGCCCGTGCCTTTGCGGTAACCAGTATGCAAGACGGATTGCGCTTGGCAGGCACTGTTGAGTTTGCGGGTCTCAAGGCAAAGCCTAATTACAAACGCGCGTATATGCTCGCAGAGCAGGCTGCTTATCTATTTCCAAAACTTAAT
>CAJJAS010000074.1 GCA_905182245.1 gamma proteobacterium HTCC2207
GATTAGACCCTGTGTGGCTGGGCGTGATGATTGCGATTAATTTACAGACATCGTTTTTAACCCCACCCTTTGGTTTTGCTTTATTTTATTTACGCGGTGTTGCCCCAGATACTGTTGAGACATCAGATATGTATCGCGGCGTAGTGCCCTTTATTATTATGCAGATTGTGCTGATGCTAATGTTGTCGGTGTGGCCGCAAATTGCCACCTGGCTTCCCGAACTAATCTACAAATAGATATTTATCTAACGGACGAGAGAGAAAAATGAAAAACATTAATGAGCCGCCAACACCCGTGGGAAAGTTGATTTCTCAAACCATCGCGATGCCGCGAGAAACCAATGCCAATGGCGATATCTTCGGTGGCTGGTTACTGAGTCAAATGGATTTGGCTGGTGCAATTTTGGCGGGTAGACTTGCCCAGGGTCGAGTGGCTACCGTGGCTATTAGTAGCATGTCTTTTTTGAATCCGGTATCGGTTGGCGCCGTAGTAGGCTGCTATGCCAACATTAAAGCCAAGGGCACTAGTTCTATGACGATTGTAGTTGAGGTCTGGAGTAGCGATGACTATCAGTCAGAGCCCTGCAAAGTAACCGAGGGCGAGTTTGTATTTGTGGCAATTGACGACGAGGGAAAAACCCGTCAGCTTCCTGGCAGCTAAGAGAAAATTAGTAGCGGTTAATTCAAAGCTATTGATTAAAAACTTACAGTTCCAGCGCAGCGAAAATTTCTTCGCGCAGAGGTTTAATCTCATTCACTAAATGATGATTTCCGCTCTTAATAATATGCACTTTAAGAGCGGGGAATTTTCCCTTAAATTCAACTAAATTAGTTTTCCAGTCTAATGTTTTATCTGCATCCCCCTGAATTAAATTAATCTTCAGATTACTGCCTTCAGATTTTCTAAATTCCTTAATCCATTTTTTTAGTGCCCCGACCCAGGCTAGAGGAAGTCGACTAGCTTGCAACGGATCGCAGTCTCGCACAAAGGTCAAAAAATCTTTATCCCAAGAGCTGTCTCTGTATACGCGCTTACTGGTATCCGTAAATGGTTTACTCAGCAGGTGCAGCCAGCGATTGATATTCCAGCCTCTGGGAAACAGCAATGGCGCAAAGAGATTAAGGCTGGCAAATGGATAGTCTGTCTTATGCTTTATAAGATGTTTCAGTAAAATAGCCCCGCCCATACTTTGGCCCACAGCGTGCAGTGGCGCAGAAAACTTCTCCCGACTAACATTGATTACTGATTCAAGAACACCGACATACTCCCCATAGTCTAAGATATAACCAGGCCTGCCAGTT
>CAJJAS010000075.1 GCA_905182245.1 gamma proteobacterium HTCC2207
GGTGGCTGGTCTGACGTCGGTGGACGACTAACGCTGATGCCTGACTCGTTAACGAATGAAGCAGTTACAATAAAGAAAATAAGCATGATAAATACAACATCCAGCATGGGTGTCATATCGATTGCCGATTCATCTTCTTCTTTACGTCTTTTACCTAGCGCCATGTTCAGCCGTACCTTTACTTAAAACAAGTCAATCAATGGAGCAGGCATTCTACTGATTTTTTGACAAAATACCAGTAGCCCTACCTCTTAGTGTTGCTGGGCAATATGTTACCCTGCCAGAACTACCAAACAGTTTGCCAGAAATGGCGACGGTTGAACAAACAAAACCGCAACAATTGAGCCTTTATGCCCGAATTACCTGAAGTAGAGACCACCTTGCGAGGCATTGAGCCCTGGATCGCGAACCAAATTATTGATCGGGTGACTGTGCGTCAGGGTTCTTTGCGTTGGCCTGTGACCCCTGGTATGGCAGAAATTGTTCAGGGTCAGACTGTGGTTGCGGTGACCCGGCGCGCCAAATACCTGATTATTCAGCTTGAGCAAGGCTCGATGTTGGTTCATTTGGGCATGAGCGGCAGTTTGCGCTTGACCGACCGGGATCTGGAATGGCGCAAGCATGATCATATTGAAATGCAGCTAAGCAATGGCTCAACCTTGAGGTATCACGACCCGCGGCGATTTGGCTGCTGGCTCTGGTCCGAGGGCGATCACAGTCAACTCGCACGATTGGGACCGGAACCTCTGTCCGAGGACTTTGGCGTCGAGCGGCTTTTTACTCTATCTCGCAAGCGTAAAATGGCCATTAAGCCCTTTATTATGGATAACCATGTGGTGGTGGGCGTGGGAAATATTTACGCTTCAGAAGCCTTGTTCCGTAGTGGTATTCGGCCAGATCGAGCGGCGGGTCAGGTATCTAGCAAGCGCTATCAGGTGCTTACTGCGCATATTAAAGAGGTACTAGCGGCGGCTATAGAGCAGGGCGGCACTACGTTGCGGGATTTTGTGAATGGCAATGGTGAGCCGGGATACTTCCAGCAAAGATTAGATGTCTACGGCAGAGGGGGTTTACTGTGCAATCAATGCGAGGGAATATTAAAGGAGATTAAACTAGGCCAGCGCAGCTCGGTTTTTTGCCCGAGCTGTCAGCGTTAGGGTTATGCGCTCTAAAAAATTCAGGGCTCTAAGTTAAGGGCTCTAGCCTCTCCTTAATCTTTCTTAAATTTCTCGGTCAAGGCTGCGACTACGTTGGCTGGGACAAAGTTAGACACATCGCCGCTCAGGTAAGATATCTCCCTTACCAGTGAAGATGAGATATAAGAGAATCGCTCGGCTGGCGTGAGGAAAATACTCTCAACATCTGGGGCCAGTGCGCGGTTCATATTGGCCAGCTGAAATTCATACTCAAAGTCAGATACTGCACGCAGGCCACGCATAATGGCATCGCCTTTACAGTCTTTAACAAAGTTAACTAGCAGGTAGTCAAAGCCAATAATCTCAATATTAGGCACATGTGCCAATGCGTCGGTGGCTAACTGAATACGTTCATCAACCGTGAACAGTGGGCCTTTACGTGGGCTGCTGGCGATACCGATAATAATTTTCCCGAACAGCTTAGAGGCGCGCTCGACAAGGTCGATATGACCGTTAGTAATAGGATCAAAGGTGCCGGGGTAGACAATAGTCTTCATTCTCAGGGTCCGTAGGCAGGTGAAGTTGGGCGCATAGTACTTAAATTATGCCTTGGGCTCAATGCGAGAATAGAGACAGTAGCGAACCTCACCGCTAACCTTATCTCGGAGCATCTGCCAGTTGTCAGGAGGGATAAAGCTGTTGTCCGCGGATGCCATTTCGCAATAGATCAAGGCATCAGGGGCCAGCCAGCCACTGTTATTCAAAAATGCACAGGCTTTGTTCAGCATTCCGGCAGCAAAAGGCGGGTCTACAAAGGCTAGGTTGTAGGGCTCTTGAGGTG
>CAJJAS010000076.1 GCA_905182245.1 gamma proteobacterium HTCC2207
AGGTTTCCGGTGCGCCATAAACGCCTAAATCAATGCCTAAACTGCCCTTGGCATCGAAGATATTAAACTGGTAGGGATCGCCCCGCTCGGCCAGCCATGCCAGTGCTCCAGCACGCTGATCTTTGTAATTGAGGCCAACAATTTTAACCCCCTGCTCCGATAACTTGTTGAGCATTGGGTGCTCTATACGGCAGGCAAAACACCAGGTCGCCCAGACATTAACCAACACCACTTCACCGTTAAAGTCCTGCTCAGTAACGACATTTTGCTCATCTTTGAGGGAGGGTAAATTAAACACGGGAAAGGCTTCGCCGACCAGCGCCGAAGGCAATTCTGTGGGGTCTTTATCCAGCCCCAATAGAAGCACCAACGACAGACCAACAAATAGTGCCAAAGGTATAAAAAGCGCTAATCGATTCAAGGGGCAACCGCCTCTGATTGAACGGTACTGGTTACCGCTGGTTTGCGCCGGCGATAGCGTTTATCAAAGGCGGCTAATAAACCACCCAATCCAATCAGTAAACCTCCGAGCCAGATGCAGCGCACAAAAGGTTTTACGTAGAGCCTGATGGCCCAGGCATCTCCCGCGAGCGGTTCCCCTAACGAAACATAGAGATCGCGGCTTAATTTGCCGTCAATTGCCGCCTCGGTCATGACCTGACCACCGGCACGGTAGCTGCGCTTCTCGGGAAGCATGGTAGCAACCACTTTACCCCCGGACATCACCTCGATCTCACCTCGGTAGGCGGAAAAATTCGGCCCCTGTATCTGTTTGAGACTCACAAAGTCAAACTGGTAACCCGATACTTCAGCACTGTCGCCTGGCGCCATGCGCACATCACGCTGGGCATCATAGGCCGTGCTCAGGCCAACCCCTAGGGCACAGATGGCAATGCCGATATGGGCACAGATCATTCCCCAGTAGCTACCGGTGAGGGTTCTAACCTTGGATACCCTGCCCTCAGTTTTAAGCAGCAGATCCTCCAGGGTCATGGTGATAACCCAAGAAACCAGCAATAGGGTAAATACCGCAATCCATGAATACTGATCAGCTAACAGTGGCAATAACAGCGCCAGTGCGACGCTTATTACTGCAGGCCATAGACCCTTGCGCAACAGTACATTGACATCGGTTTTCTTCCAGCGAGTAAACCCAGCGAAGCCAAGGCAAATCATCAGTCCACTCATCAATGGTACAAAGAAGAAATCAAAGTAAGGAGGGCCTACAGAGATTTTCCCCAGATCCAATACATCCGCCAACAGCGGATAAAGAGTGCCTATCAAAATCATGGTCATAGAGCTGACTAACAGAATATTATTGATCAGCAAAAACATCTCACGAGACCAGCCGCTGTATTTAACATCTTGCTGCATGGCCGGGCCACGCAGTGCAAACAGCAGCAATGAGCCACCAATAACAATGGCCAAAAAGGCCAGAATGAAAATGCCGCGCTCGGGATCGCTGGCAAAGGCATGCACAGAGGTCAAAATACCGGAACGCACCAAAAAGGTTCCCAGCAAACTGAGGGAGAAGGTGAAAATTGCCAGCAGTAACGTCCAGCTGCGAAACACACC
>CAJJAS010000077.1 GCA_905182245.1 gamma proteobacterium HTCC2207
TGCTAAAGTAGGCGATTACCTGACTGAAGGCCAAGACGTTCGCGTTAAGGTAACAGAGATCGACAACCGTGGCCGCGTTAAGCTGTCTATCAAGGAAGCACAGATCGAAGAGGGCACAGTGCCTGAACCTCGTGTTGCTGCTCCTGAAGCGGCTGGCGACAAGACTGAAGAAGCGGCTCCAGAAGCTTAATCTTCAAGGTCCAATTAAAAATCTCCGCTTGCTCTGCAGGCGGGGATTTTTTTTGCGTTTAATTTTCGCCGGCGATAATAATAGCCCCTCAAAAGAAGCACCTGTCGAGGCGCCAGCGCGAGGGCCACCATAGGCCGGTTTTGATTTTGATCAGCGGGTTGATGATGATTGGGATTTTGACTAAACGTTATCGGTTGTCTTTTGAATCTTGCGGCAATCGACGTATTATCATTTTACATTCGAGTCCGGCCCTAAATTTCACAGTGACGCTCGTCAAATGTTGTGTGGAAACATAGTTGGTCTGTGTCTATCTTTATGAGTACTAAGTGGAATAATAGTAGCTTTGGAACTCCTGTCTTTCGCTAGTAAATTTTCTAATAGAAAATACTGTTTTAATCAATAATTTAATAAAGAGTGAGTCTATCTACATGGTTCTATTAGTTACTTACGTACTAGTCGCTCTCGGGTTTTCATTTTTATGCTCTATTGCTGAGGCCGTATTATTAAGTGTTACTAGTGCGCATATCGCCTTGCTGGAAAAACAGGGAAAACCAGCAGGGCCTCTGTTGCGGTCCTTGAAAAACGATGTCAACAAACCCCTGGCGGCCATCCTAACCCTAAATACCATTGCTCATACTGTAGGTGCTGCAGGGGCTGGTGCTCAGGCGGCGCAGATTTTTGGTAATGCTTATGTTGGCGTCATTTCTGCCATATTAACTTTATTGATTTTGGTATTTTCTGAAATTATTCCCAAAACCCTTGGCGCCCATTACTGGCGAGAGCTGTCTTCAGTGACTGGGTTTGTTCTAAAATATTTGATTATTATTCTATACCCCTTTGTGAAGCTGGCAGAAAAAATAACGGGCAATTTAACCCATGGAGTAACACTTAGTGGTTTTAGCCGTGAGGAGTTTGTTGCGCTCGCTGATTTGAGTTATCAGGAGGGGCAAATTGCGGAGCAGGAGTCCAAGATTTTAACAAATTTACTGCGGTTGCGAGAGACTCATGTTTCTGTAGCAA
>CAJJAS010000078.1 GCA_905182245.1 gamma proteobacterium HTCC2207
TATGGCGGTGGGATAGGGATTCGAACCCTAGTTAGGCTATTAACCTAAGCCAGTTTTCAAGACTGGTGCATTCAACCGCTCTGCCATCCCACCGTTTCAAGGCGCTGATTATACAGCGCCTTTATTCACTGACAAGTAACAATTACGCCTTTGGAGCTTTTTCGGCAGATTCCTTATTCGCAGGGACTGCTGGAGCTTCATTTGGCGTGGATTTAGCCTGGGCTTTCTCTGCGTTACGCTTCTTACGCGGATCATTTGAGGCTCTAGGTGCTGCGTCGACCGCTTTAGCCGCTGGTGCTGCTGCAACCGGCTCGCTTGCTTTTGCAGGCGCTGGTTTGGCTGCTGGTGGACGCTCGGTGCTTATCTCAACCTTGCTGACTGGCTTGGGCTTTTTGCGCGGATCATTGCTTGCGCGAGGGCCTTCGCTGGCTGCGGCTTCTGGAGCTGCTGTGTCAGCTGGTGCGGCCTTAGGCTTGGCGCTAGCTTTGCGTCTCGGACGAGCCGGCTTTTTGGCCTTGGCTTCATCATTAGCTTCTGGCTTTTGGTCCGGTGTACTGACGGTAGCAGGGCTTGCATCAGCCACTGGGGCTTGAGTGGCAGCTGTTGCATCAGTTCCTGAATCTTTGGCAACTCTAGGCTTTCTAGGGGCTGCTTTACGCTTTGGACGTGCAGGCTTCTCAGCGATTGCATCTACTGGAGCGCTAGTAGCAGGCGCCGCAGTGGGTGTAGCTACCGGCGCAACTGCTGGTGTAATTGCAGGAGCTGTGGTTGCTTCAGATACTGGCGCTGTTGGCGCTGGTACATTCTGAGTATTGACTGTGCCTGCAATAGTTGCAGTTTGATCAATCATCTCTTTAGAAACATCCGTGCGCTGACGACGGCGGCGGGGTCCACGACGTTTGTCATCGGGACGACGCTGCAGTTGATCTGCTGGTGTGGCTGCAGTCTCTGGCTTCTGTGGCGCATCAGTTTTTGCTTCTACCGGGGCAGAATCGGTCTTAACCTGATCCTTATTGCGGTTGTTATTGTTGCGACGGTTATTGTTGTTACCGCGACGGTTGTCATTATCACGCGCTTCAGTCTTTTGCTCGCCATCTTGACGCTTGTTGTCACGTGGATTTTCCGTGCGCTTGTTTTCAGTACGCGGATTTTCTGAACGATTGCCGTCAGTCCGGGTATTTTCAGTGCGGGAATCAGCATTGCGATTGTTAGAGCGACCGCGATTGTTTGTGCGACCACGGTTATTCTGACCACCACGGCTACGGTTTTGATTGTTGCGCGAATTACGACCCTGAGTTTTAGGCTTTTCTTCTTCCTCTTTAGTCTCGGTTCCGCCAAACATGCTATCCCACAGGCGTTTAACCAGACCTGGTGCCTTAACAGCAACTGGCTCGGCCTTGACCATGGTAGGTGCAGGTGTTGAAGGGACCAGCATCTTTACGGACGGCTGTGGCAATGTCTGTGCAGCTGCAGAGGTTTCTGTCACAACTTCTGTATCAGGCTTGCTTAACTCGTGAGCCATTTTGTAGCTAAATTCAGAGCTATCTTCGTCCTGGGTACGGATACGCACAACTTCAAAGTGTGGCGTTTCCATTTCTGTATTGGGAAGAACTGTAACCTGAATTTTATTACGTGTTTCAATATCGGAGATTTCTTTACGCTTTTCATTGAGCAGGAAGGTAGCAACAGGAACGGGAACAATCGCGCGAATCTCGCGGCTAAATTCTTTCTGAGCTTCTTCTTCCACTAAACGCAATATAGACAGTGCTAATGAACGAGTGCCACGGATAGTGCCCTGGCCTTTACAGCGGGGACATATCTTCGACATGGTTTCTTCAAGAGAAGGGCGCAGACGCTGGCGCGACATTTCTAAAAGGCCAAAGCGTGAGATGCGACCCACCTGAACTCGGGCGCGATCTACAACCAGTGCATCACGCATTTTGTTTTCGACTTCTTTCTGGTGACGGCTATTCAACATATCAATAAAGTCGATAACGATCAGTCCGCCCACATCACGCAAGCGCAACTGGCGAGCAATTTCTTCTGCCGCTTCTTTATTGGTGTTGAATGCTGTTTCCTCGATATCGCCGCCTTTGGTAGCGCGAGCCGAGTTAATATCAATAGAAACCATAGCTTCTGTGATATCGATAACGATAGAGCCGCCTGAGGGCAGGCTTACTTCACGACAGAACGCAGTCTCAATTTGGTTTTCAATCTGGTAGCGATTAAAAAGTGGAATTTCTTCTTGGTAGAATTTCACCTTGCTGGTGAAGTCTGGCATTACAGTCCCAATAAAGGCTGCTGCCAATGCATAGGCTTCTTCGCCGTCAACAATAACTTCACCGACGTCTTGGCGAAGGTAGTCGCGAATAGCGCGAACAATCACATTACTTTCTTGGAATAGGAAATGAGGTGCTTTAGCGCCCTCAGCTTCTTCGGTAATGGTATTCCAAAGTTGCAGTAGGTAATCCAGATCCCACTGAAGTTCTTCAGTAGCACGACCAATGCCCGCGGTGCGAACAATGGCGCCCATGCCTTCAGGAATATCCAAACCGCGCATCGCTTCACGGAGATCTGCACGTTCATCGCCTTCAATGCGTCGTGAGATACCACCGGCACGTGGGTTATTTGGCATCAGTACCAGGTAACGACCCGCCAGGCTCATTAGGGTAGTCAGTGCAGCGCCTTTAGAGCCGCGCTCTTCTTTCTCTACCTGAACCAGGACTTCTTGGCCTTCTTTAATAGCATCTTGAATACGAACTCGGCCGCCTTCAGAAGAAGCGCCTTTTTTGAAGTACTCGCGAGAGATTTCTTTTAGGGGTAAAAAGCCGTGACGGTCAGCACCGTAATCAACAAATGCTGCTTCTAGGCTAGGCTCTACTCGAGTAATTTTACCCTTATAGATATTTGATTTTTTTTGTTCTCTGGTTCTGTTTTCGATATCTAGATCGCACAACCGTTGGCCATCGACCATTGCTACTCGCACTTCTTCTGTGTGCGATGCGTTAATTAACATGCGTTTCATAATTCACCTTTTACTCGTTGTGTGGAGCGAGCGTCAGTGAAGAGAATAGGGGATAGAAGGGGAGGTAAAACAAAAGGTAACGCGCGATACCAATACCAAAAAACACTAATACTTAGAGCCTGGCTGCCTTTAAACCGAGGGTTTTTGGGCAATTAGTAAGCGTATCTACAGTAACAACGACACTGTTATGTGAGGATATCTGCCTAGATCTCCCAGCGTGCTGGGGAAAGTTCTCTAAGTTAGTTCAACTCTACGCTGCTAAAATCTTAAGTTACGATTTAGGCGCTTACAACAGTATCAATAAATTCTTTTGTTTGGCGCTAACCAATGTAATTCAACGTTTCGGCAAGGCTGCTTATCATAATTTGGCATCTTGGCTTACGGCAGGGGTTAGCTATAACCTGTTTCTAATCTTGTCTTTCACTGGCTGAGCTCACTCAGCTATTGTTGAATACCTGCTACTTTCGTATGGCAGATACTCTGTATTCTTTACCCATATTTTAGCCTGGGTCCGGTTCTGCCGAAGGGTATCAATGTTTATATGACGGTTACCTAGGGGAACGCGAGCTGCAATATAACAACAATTATGCCTGTCTACAATTATTTAGTTGGGTGAATCCCGTGTGCATGGTTACAATGGCGCGTTTCAACCAACCTCAGTTGCCTAATCTTGTCTGAATCAGAATCTAAGCCAGAAACTCAATCACCCTTTGATAAGGTGTCCTTTGTCGATGTTGGTCCAGAACATGCTGGTCAGCGTTTGGATAATTTCCTTATTCGACACCTTAAAGGTGTGCCCAAGTCCCGTATCTATAATTTGTTGCGTAAAGGCGAAGTTCGCATCAATAAAGGGCGAGTTAAGCCGGATACCCGAGTTAAAGATGGGGATATTATTCGCATTGCGCCGATTCGTGTGGCCCAGCGTGGTGACCCAGCGGTGCCTGGTCAGCAGTTGAGGCGTTATCTGGCAGAAAACATTCTCTTTGAAGATGAAGGCCTACTTATAATCAATAAGCCTGCAGGATTAGCGGTTCACGGTGGCAGTGGTATTTCGCTGGGGGCTATTGAGGCCTTGCGTGCTGAGCGTCCAGATGCGCGTTTTTTGGAGTTGGTGCACAGGCTTGATCGCGATACTTCAGGCTGCCTAATGCTGGCCAAGAAGCGTTCCGTGCTGTTAGAGCTACAGCAAGCAATGCAGCGCAATCAGATCGATAAGCGTTATCTGGCGTTGGTGAAAGGCCAGTGGCCCAAAGGTAAGTCTACGATTAATGCACCGCTGCTTAAAAACCAGGTATCTTCGGGTGAGCGTATTGTGCGCGTGGATGTCGAGGGCAAAGCCTCAGTCACTCACTTTAAGATTAGCCAGCGTTTTAAAGAAGCTACCTTATTAGAAGTCACATTAGAAACCGGCAGGACCCATCAGATTCGTGTGCATTGCCAGTTTTCTGGGCAGCCAGTTGCCGGCGACCCAAAGTATGGCGATACCCACTTTAATGAAAGCCTGAAAGATTCGGGTTTAAAGCGCATGTTTCTTCATGCCAGCAATCTACGTTTCCGCCATCCTCTATCTGGGGACTGGGTAGACGTGGAAGCGCCGCTACCGAAAGACCTCCAGCCGATACTTAAAAATCTATGACAGTAAAATTAATAATTTTTGATTGGGACGGTACTGTTTCAGACTCTGTAGCCCGAATTTCGACCTGTATTCAGCTGGCGGCAAAGGACCATGATTTGCCTGTGCCGGACTTTCATGCCGCTAAAGAGATTATTGGGCTTGGGCTGCAAGAGGCCATTGCCCAGCTATTTCCTCAGGCACCGACCGAGATGGTTACGGCCTTTAGTGAAACTTATTCAGCCCATTACCGTACTCAGGATCATAAGCCCTGTGATTTCTTTCCGGGTGTCATGGATACGCTCGAACAGTTGCGGGACCAGAATTACTTGCTCGCCGTAGCTACAGGAAAAAGCCGCGCGGGTTTGGATCGCGTGCTTCATGCAACAGGTCTTCAAGATTTCTTTCACAGCTCGCGCTGTGCCGACGAAACTCGCTCAAAGCCACACCCGCTAATGTTGCAAGAGCTACTGGCTCTGCACAACGTAGCGCCAGAACAGGCAATTATGGTGGGTGACACTGAGTTTGATATGGAGATGGCGGTCAATGCTGGAGTTCCCCGCATAGGCGTGAGCTACGGCGCTCATGAGGCAGAAAGACTTGATGCCTTTAATATTATCGCTTGCCTAGATCGTTTTTCAGATATACATAATCATTTATAATCAATAGCTTGTGCTATTAATATAAAGTCAATTCTAGATTATGTTGATGGAGAACTGCGGTAGTGCCGAGCATAGATCGATCAATGGCAGACCAATTAATGAGGTCGGGTCGTTGCTATTAATTGCCGTGAACAGGCTTATTCCCAATCCCTCTGCTTTAAAACTTCCCGCACAGTCATAGGGCTGCTCGGTTAATAGATACTGTTCTATCTGTTTTTGGCTCAGTGGCCTAAAGGTAACTTCGGTGGTGTTAATCAACGAATGCTGCTGCATCTCACCATCGGCCTGAATTCGAACAATGGCTAGTCCGCTATGAAATAACACGCGCTTACCTGCCTGGGCAGTAAGCTGTTTGACAGCCTGCTGATGGTTTCCTGGCTTGCCCAGTATGGTGCCATTCAGTTCGGCCACCTGATCAGCGCCAACCACCACCGTATTGGGAAACTGGCTGGCAACTGTCTGCGCTTTTACTAGGGCCAGGCGCTCGGCTAATGCCGTTGCAGGCTCGCCGGCCAGTGCCGACTCATCTACATCTGGAGAACTGCAGCTAAACTCTATGTTTAGGCGTTGCAGCAAAGATTTCCGGTAGGAGGACGAAGAGGCGAGGATAAGGTTGCTCATGGGACGTATTCTACTCAGGTTTCTAGACGAATTTTCTTTGACAGATCACTATGTTGACCCTATCATGCGCGCCTAACTGAGTACCACCTGTATTATGGCACTGCCAACTCTAATTGATCCACGTAAACTAGCTCTTCAAGAAGTTATCCTTGAGGGCACGGTTAATGTCGAAGACTTGCCCAGATTGGCGTCCTCTGTGACGGCGATTTGTGCTCCCTTGTGGGCGTCTGTGCAATTTAAGTTGGATGAGTCCCGGGCGAAGGTTGCCCTAGGCAATATAAAGGTACCTGTAGAGACAGTTTGTCAGCGCTGTCTCGACCCGCTGAAGATGGAGTTACAGGCGGAATTTGCAGCTCAGGTGATTTGGTCTGAGGATCATCTCAACCGCGTTGCAAGCAATTACGAGCCTTGGCTTGTTGTTGACAAGATGACTAGTTTCAGCGAGATGCTGGAAGACGAGATTTTATTGGCACTACCCTTGGTCAATTACCACAATGTGGGTGAATGTACTGGGGATACCTTTTTACATGAGGAAGTGGATGCCGCTGGTGATGAGACTGTCTCCGACAGTCCGTTTAATGTTTTACAGCAGTTGAAGAAGTAGTACGACTGCATTTATTTTTTGCTTAGGAGTAACCTATGGCTGTTCAGAAAAGTCGCAAGACTCGATCCAAACGTGGCATGCGTCGTTCACACGATGCCCTAACTGCTGCAACATTGTCAGTAGATTCAACAAGCGGTGAGAAGCACCTGCGTCATCACGTGACTGCAGATGGTTTTTATCGTGGCGCTAAAGTCATTGAGACAAACGCCGAGTAACTGAAAATCTCTTTGGCAAATTCTCCTAGAATTGCCGTCGACGCTATGGGCGGGGACTTTGGTCCTCGGGTCATAGTGCCCGCGCTTGTAACTTCGCTGCGTAAGCACTCCGGTGTATCTGCGCTGGTCTTTGGTGACCAGCAAAAGTTGGCCGTGGAAATTAGTAACTGCAAAGATTCCTCTGTACTCGCCCGTATTCATGTGCGGCACTGCGAGGCAGTTGTTTCTGGCGACGATAAACCTTCAACCGTACTGCGCCATAAACGAGACTCTACCATGGGTCTTGCGGTTAAAGCTGTTGCCGAGGGTGATGCCAAGGCCTGCATCAGTGCAGGTAACACCGGAGCATTAATGGCTCTCGGTTTGGTTTTTTTGAAGACACTTCCCGGTATTTCTCGCCCAGCAATTTGCACGACCTTTCCGACGTCTCAGGGTCGCTCTTACATGCTCGACCTTGGCGCCAACCTTGAATGCTCACCCCAGCAATTACATCAGTTTGCTCTTCTGGGTTCCCTGACTGCCCAGGCTCTAGATGGCATTGTTGAGCCAACGGTACGGCTTGTAAATGTCGGTGAAGAGGCAGGCAAGGGTGGCCAGAGCATGGCTGAGGCAGCAGCTCTATTAAGCGGTGATCCGCTGCTTAATTATCGGGGCTACGTGGAAGGGGACGGTATATTTGAAGGCAGCACCGATGTTGTCGTCTGTGATGGCTTTACCGGCAATGTTGCCCTTAAAACCAGTGAAGGGCTGGCTACCATGATCAATGGAATGTTTAAAGAGCTGCTCAAGGGTAGCTGGACAGCGCGAATTGGTGCGATCTTTATGCGTACTCTGTTGCTGGGTTTAAAGTCTCGATTGGATCCAGCCTTATATAACGGTGCCTATCTGCTTGGCCTGAATGGTGTTGTGGTGAAAAGCCACGGTGGCGCCTCAGAAAAAGCCTTTGGTCATGCCTTGGATGTGGCCATCGAGGCCGCAAAACATAATCTACCTGAAGTTTTGTCGCCTATACTTCAAGGCAAGATGGACAACGGAATTAAATAGAGGATCTATGAACAGTAACTTAGCATTTGTATTCCCCGGCCAAGGATCACAGAAAATTGGCATGCTTGCAGATCTTGCATCTGCAAACCCCCTTGTTGAACAAACCTTTACTGAGGCCTCAGACGCCTTGGGTTATGACGCCTGGAAGCTGGTCCAAGAGGGCGAGCAGGACGACATCAATCTTACTGAGCGCACTCAGCCTATATTGCTGGCGAGTAGTGTTGCTATATGGCGGCTATGGCAGGAGAAGGGAGGCCCAGTGCCAGCTCAGTTGGCTGGTCATAGCCTCGGTGAATGGTCTGCACTGGTCTGTTCCGGTGTGCTTGAATTTGCTGATGCGATAAAAATTGTTCGCGCCCGCGGTGCGTTTATGCAAGAAGCAGTGCCTGTTGGTGTGGGTGCTATGGCGGCTATTTTGGGTATTCCTGATCAGGTTATTCTCGATGCCTGTGCCAGCGCACGTGAGAACGATGTGGTTGACGCGGTAAACTTCAATGCGCCTGGCCAGGTAGTTATCGCCGGGTCAGCGGCTGCTGTTGATCGCGCTATCGAGATTTGTAAGCAGGCAGGTGCAAAACGCGCCATGACGCTGCCCGTTAGCGCACCGTTCCATACTTCATTAATGCAGCCCGCTGCAGAGCAGCTTGCGGAGATGGTCAACGGTACCGCCTTTGCTCAGCCGCAAATTCCGGTTTTACATAATGTCCATGCTCAGACTGAAACTAATCCAGAGTCTATTAAGGCGCTGATGTTAGAGCAGATATACAGGCCAGTAATGTGGGTTGACTGCATTCAGGGCTTGAAAGCTAATGGCACCGAAATATTAATTGAATGCGGCCCAGGTCGAGTTTTAAACGGCCTGACTAAACGCATTGATCGCGACCTTACGTCATTGTCCACAGACGATGTGGCCAGTCTTGAAAACGCGCTGACGTCGATTTAAGTAGAAAGGGGGTTTCTTCTTTTTACAAGATTTTTACAAGATTTTTACGCGAGTTTCACAGGTGTTTTACGAATATCTAACAGGAGAACAGCATGGCTGTTGAACAAAAGGTTGCTCTGGTAACCGGAGCAAGTCGCGGCATTGGCGCTGCTATAGCAGACGATTTAGGTGGTGCCGGTCATATTGTTATTGGCACTGCCACCACAGAATCTGGTGCTGAAAAAATCACCCAGCGTCTTGCAGAAAAAAACATTGCCGGTCGCGGCATGATGCTAAATGTCACTGATGTTGAATCTGTCGACGCCGTGGTAAAAGCTATTACCGAAGAATTTGGTGCGCCCACAATATTGGTTAACAATGCGGGTATCACCAAAGACAATATTCTTATGCGGATGAAAGAAGAGGAGTGGATGGACGTTATTAATACCAATCTAACCTCCGTTTTTCGCCTAGCTAAGGCCTGTGTGCGCCCTATGTCCAAAGCTCGCTGGGGCCGTATCATCAATATAAGCTCCGTGGTTGGTTCTATGGGTAATGGTGGGCAAAGTAACTATTCCGCAAGTAAAGCCGGAGTCGAGGGTTTTGCTCGGGCACTGGCCAAAGAACTTGGCTCGCGCAGTATCACCGTGAACACAGTGGCCCCTGGTTTTATCGATACGGATATGACTAAAGACCTCCCCGAAGCGAATAAAGAGTCTATGCTTACACAGATTCCATTAGCTCGTTTAGGGACACCTGAAGAGATCGCTGCAGTCGTTAGCTTTCTGGTCAGTGAGGCCGCAGGGTACATAACCGGTGAAACAATCCATGTAAATGGCGGTATGTATATGGCATAACCAATTGATTTAATTGGTTATTTTACCTTTTTGAAAAAGGGCACTAGCATTTTACTATTTGTAGGGTAAAATGCCGCCCAAGAAAGATAGATTATCGTTATTTGATAGAGCGTTTTCAGATAACACATTTATATCCGACCCCTTTAAAGGAGTAGAACCACGATGAGCAACATCGAAGAACGCGTTATAAAAATGGTTGCAGAGCAACTGGGTGTTAAAGAAGAAGATGTTAAGATAACTTCGTCTTTTGTTGAAGATCTTGGCGCTGACTCGCTAGATACAGTTGAGCTCATTATGGCTTTGGAAGAGGAATTCGACGCTGAAATCCCTGATGAAGACGCAGAAAAAATTGCCACCGTTCAGGATGCAATTAGCTATATTACTGCAAACGGCTGATTTTAGACCGTTTCAAAAGGCCGCTCCAATTGGGGCGGTTTTTTTATGGGTGATCGATTTGTTTAATGGTGTAAGTTCTGTTTATTCGGTTTAATAGCGCCATGGTAAATAAAAATATAATCGGCAGCATTGATGGCTCACTGACTTCCAGCGATTCGTTAATAGATCGAGGTCTGGCCTATGGTCATGGGTTATTTGAGACCATGCGCCTGCATCGGGGGCAGCTACCTCTTGAGCGCTGGCACCTTAGCCGTTTGATTCGCGATGCGGCTACACTGGGTATTCCTCTGAACCTGTCTGTCGTTGAGCAGCAGCTTTACGACTTTCAACAGCATCTTAAGCAGCAACATATTGATGCTGGCGTGATCAAGCTAATTGTCAGTGCTGGCCTAGGTGGTAGTGGCTATAAGAGCCCAGCATCCATTACACCGCGCATTATCTGTCTATACGCTGAACTGCCAGACCAAGACAAAGAGCTACGGCAAGAGCAAGAGCCCAATCTTAAGGGGAAGCAGGGCATCTGCCTGAGGCACTGTGATTATCGCCTACCTTGTAATCCCGTTTTAGCTGGAATCAAACACCTTAATCGACTCGATCAGGTGATGGCGCGCAATGAATGGTCTGACGAGAGCTATGCAG
>CAJJAS010000079.1 GCA_905182245.1 gamma proteobacterium HTCC2207
AGCCATTTAATCAGAAAATCAAAAATGGCCGCATCCTTGCCATTTTCTGCGGCATTGGTACCACGGTATAAAGTAATGCTGTCGTGGATTACCTGCCAGTTGTCTTCGGATTGGGCATAGGCAAAACCAAAGGCGGCATCCACATCGCGTTCACCCATAATATGAGGCACACCAAGGTGGTCGCGCTCAATGACAACGTCGTATTGATCATTGAGTTGCAGGTAATTTACCGGATTAAATTTTTCGGCGCAGCCAGCGAGTAAAATTAGAAAAGAGAGAGCAATAGATAAGCGCACTTTGAGTACCTTTTTATTATTAGTCTTTATAAAACTGCTTACGCTCTCTATTAATGAAGCGATCACTTCACTATACAGGTTCTTCCTCCGCATGGAGCACGGTTCCCACAGGAATAGCGGCTGCTTGCAACGTAGACTGGGTTTTGTATTCGGTAGGCAATGGCGCGATGGTGAGTACTCGCCAGATACTAATGCCCGCCAATAATAATAGGGCGACAGCGAGTAACTGAAAAAAGCTTTGCAGGCCAAACAGCTGTAACCAAAATACGGCGGTTATTGGGCCGGTGATGGAGGTGAGTCCAGCAATCAGCACGACGGTGCCGCTAGCGGGAACAATTTCGCTGGGGCGCAGGTGATCATTAGTTAGTGCCACGACCAACGAATAGAGCGACAGTGCGCAGCCGCCAAACAAAAATATTAGAGTGTAGAGTTTTGGTGACGCCTCTGATTCGCCGCTGATCAACAGCGCAAAGGCCACGGCAAATAAACAGGCGAAGCCGATAACCCAGCGACGATCTATCATGTCGGAAATTTTTCCCAAGGGCCATTGCAGTATCATGCCGCCAGCCATCATCGCACCCATGAAACTGGCGATCTCAGAAATGCTCATGCCGAGCTTAGTACCGTATACCGCGCCCATACCAAACAGAATACTGGATACCCATTGGGATAGAACAATGCCCGTAACGCCCATGGGTGTGCGATACCACAGGTGGCTAATACTCACGCGCTCGGTTTCTTCGATGGCAGGTGTTTCAATTGGCGACAGTAAGATGGGTACGGCGGCGACACTCACCATCACTGAAATCAAAATGAACAATGTGAAGTCGAGTGGGTTGGCCAGGTTGAGCATAAACTGCCCGGCGCAAATGCCAGCCAACAAAATACTGGTGTAAATAGAGAGGGTCTGGCCGCGATTGGCATTGGTCGACGCCTGGTTAAGCCAGCTTTCTGAAACTACATAGATGGTTGAAAACGCGAAGCCGGTTAAC
>CAJJAS010000080.1 GCA_905182245.1 gamma proteobacterium HTCC2207
GCAATGGTTTGTTTTGGTGGATTCAGTCCGTGTATGTGAAAACAGAGTTTCGCCGTCAGGGACTTTACAGCGCTATGTATGAAGAGCTAAAGCGCATGGCCGCGGCTCAGGAAACGCCGGTCTGCGGTTTTAGGCTCTATGCTGAAACTGAAAACCATAGTGCTCAGGCGACCTATAACAACAGTGGTATGCATGCCTGTGACTATATTATGTTTGAAGAAGCCAAGGATTATTGATGGGGGCCAAAGTAGTAGCCGAAGATCGGTCTAGACTAAAAACTCAACCAGATGAAAGGTTAGAAATGCCGCCACATAGGCAAAGATGCTGTAGCTAATAAATAGCTGGGTCGGCAGACGCCAGGAGCCAGTCTCTTTGGACAGAACAGCCAAGGTCGAAACACATTGCAGAGCAATGGCGAAAAACACCAGCAGGGCCACACCAGAGCCAATAGGCAGGCCACTGTCTTGAATCTGCTGGCTTAGGGACACAAAGTTTTCTTCAGCCCCCTCAATACCAAACAAGGTTCCCAATGTACCCACAAACACTTCGCGAGCCAGAAACGAGGTGAGAATAGCAACGCCATATTTCCAGTCCAAACCAAAGGGTGCAAATACAGGTTCAATCCACTGACCCATAGTGCCCAGCCAAGAATCCCCCAATGAGGCTCCCTGATTAGGGAAGTATCCCAGTAACCAAATCACCACAGTGACGATAAAAATAATCTTACCGGCCTTGGTCACAAAGTGCTTGCTGCGATTCCAAGCATTGCGCAGTAGTGGCCGCCATGAGGGCAATCTGTAGGGCGGCATCTCAAGTACAAAGGGTAGGTCCGAGCGCAGCTCAGCATTACTTCGAGACACCACGGCAGTAACCAGCAGTGCGCAGACAATACCAAACACATAGATGCCAAACATGGCTAAACCCTGCCAGCCAACGAGTCCGCCCAATGCTTTTTGTGCGGGAATAAAGGCAGCAATCAGTAAGGTATAAACCGGTAGACGGGCGGAGCAGGGCATTAGTGGAATCGCCAGATAGGTCAGCCAGCGCTTGCGCGGTGAATCCACTGTGCGTGCGGCGTATATGCCGGGAATAGCACAGGCAACACTAGAGAGCATGGGGATAAAGCTCTTGCCGGTAAGGCCAAATACACGCAATGGTTTGTGGCAGATCACCGCGGCGCGGGCTAAATAACCGCTGTCTTCCAGCATGCCAACAACCAGCGTGAGCACAAATATCTGGGGTACAAAAACTAAAAAGGCACCAATACCACCAAACAGGGCATCAGAGATAAAGTCGCTGGCCATGCCCTCGGGCACTCTGGCTAAAACAAAGTCAGCAGTGACTTGAATAATGGTTTCAACGCCATCCATCACCGGGGCAGCCCAGGTAAAGATTGATTGAAACAGCAGGTACATAATGACAAAGAAACTTAGGCCTCCAAACCAAGAGTGCAAGAAAAAACTGTCCAGTTTGGTTTGGGCATTGATTAGCAGGTCGCCCTTAGGGCCATACATATTGGCCAGCTGCTGCGCCTGCCGATGGATCAGTGCGTCATCGCTGGCAATAATATCACCGGCAATCGCATAGGCTTCTGTTGGCGCTGTGGCCGAGGCAATAGCGCTGGGGATATGTTCTAAACCGAACCCTGTTTTTCCTGAGATGGGTAACACCGGCACCTTAAGTGCACCGGCAAGCCCTTCGGCGTCAAGGTGCATTTTGTGCTGTTCAAGCACATCGGTCATATTGGCGGCGATCAGTAGAGGTTTGTTGTAGCGACGACAGGCTTCGATTACCTGTAGGGCAAAAATTAGACCCTTTTCTAATCTTGTGGCATCAACGACACAGATAACGGCATCTAGATGATCGGCATCCATTGCCTTGTAGAACGCTTCTACAGCCAGTTTTTCTTCACCAGAAATAGTCTGCAACGAATAAACACCGGGGAAATCCAGATATTCGGTACTGCTATCGGCGAGACTTTTACCAGAGCTGATATCGACAGTAATGCCGGGGAAATTGGCGACCTTTTGGTTTAATCCAGTTAAACGATTAAACAGCAGGCTCTTGCCGGAGTTTGGGCTGCCAATTAGAGCGATACTAGCGCGAGGTAAAGAGGCGGTTTCAGAGGGAAGAGTACTTGAGGTAGGCATAGGCTGGGCCCGGGGGCTAAGCGACTTCGATCATCGAGGCTATGCTATCGTCCAGAGAATAGACGGTATTGTTAACACGGTAGAGTTTAGGAGCACCAAGACTAGGGGCCATAACACAGGCAATTGACTCCCCGGGATGAAAGCCAAGCTCACTGAGGCGCGTGCGATAACCCGCTTCAATGCTAGCTGCAAATGCGCTAACGGTTGCGGATGTGCCCTGTGTGAGATCCCAAAGTGTCATCTGATGTCCTTGCGGTTGTCTTAAGTAGGCATTGTACGCCTTTATTTTCTAAATGTTAATAATATTGATTCTCATTTGCACTATTGTATTTGCACCATTATTTGTGTCACTAAAAGTCGAGGTAGATCGAGATGGAGCATGAGGGTGTAAGCGCAAGCACTGCTAGGCTAAGCCATTGAAAACAGTGGCTCATAATGCCGACAAATCAGCTACAATGGCGCCCTCAAAATCAACTCCACCTTATTAAGCAAGCGTATTTAACTATGCCAGTATATTCAGCAACCCCAAGAGCACTCTACGACTACCCAAAATACTGGGCGGAATGCTTGCTGCCAGCACCTTTTCTGCCAATGACCAGAGCAGAAATGGATCAACTTGGCTGGGATAGCTGTGATGTAATTTTGGTGACGGGTGATGCCTATGTGGACCATCCTAGCTTTGGTATGGCCGTTATCGGTCGAGTTCTAGAGTCTCAGGGCTTTCGGGTAGGCATTCTGTCGCAGCCAGATTGGCGCAACACTGATAGCTTTCGTGAGTTGGGCAAGCCCAACCTGTACTTTGGTGTTACCGCTGGCAATATGGATTCCATGATCAATCGCTATACGGCTGACCGTCGTCTGCGTCATGATGATGCCTATACCGCCGGAGACGAGGGCGGCAAACGTCCAGATCGCGCGGTCACTGTTTATACGCAAAAATGCCGTGAAGTGTATTCCGATGTGCCTGTTGTAGTGGGTGGTATCGAAGCCAGTCTGCGACGCTTGGCCCATTATGATTACTGGTCCGAGTCGGTAAAACGCTCAGTATTGATGGATTCCACCGCCGATATACTGCTTTATGGCAATGCCGAACGCGCCATGGTTGAGCTAACTCACCGTATGGCCAATGGCGAAAATATCCGAGATATTACCGACCTCCGCGGCAGTGCCTATTTATGCCGACAGATGCCTGATGGCTGGCGTGAAATTGACTCCACACAGGTTGATCAGCCTGGCCGGGTAGAGAAACATAAGAACCCCTACATCACAAAATCTCAGGCCAAGGATTCTGACGACGCCAAAGATGTGCGTATTAGAACGGATAAGGCGTTGCTAGAAGGCGAGGAGAGCGACAAGTCTTCTCAAGAGCCAAAGCCTCTATCGATAATTCCGGATACTCAGGCGATAAAAACCGATCCCAGCACTACCTATATTCGTATTCCGTCTTTTGATCAGGTGACCACAGATCCTGTGCTTTATGCCCATGCCGACCGGATTTTCCATCGCGAGACTAATCCCGGAAATGCCCGCCCTTTGGTGCAGAATCAGGGACGCAACGATATCTGGGTAAACCCACCGCCGATTCCGCTGGAGACAGCAGAGCTGGATTGGGTGTTTGAGCAGCCCTATAAACGTGTGCCTCATCCATCCTATGGTGATGCCAAAATACCGGCCTACGATATGATCCGTTTCTCGGTGAATATTATGCGTGGCTGTTTTGGTGGCTGTACCTTCTGTTCAATTACCGAGCATGAGGGTCGTATTATTCAGAGTCGTTCCGAGAAATCGATTCTCGATGAAGTTGAAAGAATTCGTGATCTCACACCGGGCTTTACCGGCGTAATTTCAGATCTTGGCGGTCCCACGGCGAACATGTATCGCCTGAACTGCAAAGACAAAAAGATTGAAGAAACCTGCAGACGTCCATCCTGCGTGTATCCAACTATCTGTAGTAATCTTGAAACTGACCACAAGCACACCACCCAGCTGTACCGTAAAACTCGTGCGCTGGAAGGGGTTAAGAAAGTGGTGGTTGCCTCAGGCCTGCGTTATGACCTAGCAGTTAAAGACCCTGAGTACGTTAAAGAGCTAGTGACCCACCATGTTGGCGGTTATTTGAAGATTGCCCCTGAGCATTCCGAAGATGGCCCTCTGACCAAGATGATGAAGCCGGGCATGGGCAGCTACTATGAATTTAAAGAGATGTTTGAGCGATTCTCTAAAGAAGCGGATAAAAAGCAGTACCTGATACCGTACTTTATTTCAGCGCATCCGGGCTCGACCAACGAAGATATGATGAGCTTGGGCCTGTGGCTTAAGAACAAT
>CAJJAS010000081.1 GCA_905182245.1 gamma proteobacterium HTCC2207
AGCTGAATTTATTATGCGCGGGCGAGCCCAGGCTTGTATCGTGGCGCTATTGGGGAATATTTTTCCCTTTGTTAGCCCGGCAATCATTGGCTTGGTAACACTTCGTAAAGGAAGTGCTGAGGGTTTAATAGTATCCCTATGGGCAGTTTTGCCGCTCATAGGCACTTATTACCTCAGTGACGGAAACCAGCTGCTAACCTTAGTGTCAGTAGCTGCGCTGTTTATGATGGTGGTCGCGGCCAATGTGTTGCGAGTTACTACCTCATGGCAGTGGACCATGCTGTTATCGGTGGTGGTTGGCGTTGTTGTCGCACTTGGCTTTGGCTGGTTTTTCTCAGCTGCTATTGATCAGTTCGTGCAAGATGTAAGCGACATGTTCGAGCAGATAGCCGAAGAGCAAAAGCTAGAAGAGACACCCTTTATTCCGGGGCGTCAATTTATATTGGGTCTTATGGCCTGGATGCTAACACTCAGCGCGATAGCGAGTTTGTTAGTCTCCAGATGGTGGCAAGCACTGCTGTATAACCCAGGTGGATTTCAACAAGAATTCCACGGTTTAAGACTAGATAGCAGCGTTGCGCTGTTGTTGATAGCTGCTGTTTTAGCTGGAATGTATTTGCCAAGCGAATACAAACCCTGGATGCAGCTTTTGGCAGTACCGCTACTGGTCTGTGGACTGGCTTTGGTTCACCACAGCATCGGATTTTTGAAGTTGGGTGGTCAGTGGCTGGGTCTACTGTATTTTGGGTTGGTGTTTGCTGGATCTTCAACAGCGTTACTGCTGGTTGGTCTGGGATTTGCTGACAGCATATTGAATTTACGCGCAAGATTGGCGGCGACTAAAAACCGCTAACATTGGGCAGATAGTAAGAAAAAGAGGCTATTAAGATGCAAGTTATTCTTCTAGAAAAGATTGGCAAATTGGGCAACATTGGCGACAAAGCTACTGTTAAAGCTGGTTACGGCCGCAACTATTTGGTTCCTCAGGGCAAGGCTGTATTTGCTACTGAAGCCAACGTCATCGACTTCGAAACACGCCGTGCTGGCCTTGAAGCCGCTGCTGCTGAGAAACTGGGCGAAGCTCAGGCTCGTGCTACTAAGCTGCAAGCTGCTGGTACCATTACTATTAGCGCTATCGCTGGTGATGAAGGCAAGCTGTTTGGTTCTATTGGTGTTCGTGAGTTGGAAGATGCGATTAACGCAGCCGGCGGCGAGATCAGCAAGAGCGAGATTAACCTTCCAGATGGCGCTTTCCGCCACGTTGGAGAGTTTACAGTTGAAGTTCAGCTGCACCTCGACGTTGTTGAGACGGTCACTGTTATTATTGAAGCAGAGTAATTTCTGCAGTCTGGTTGTTGAGTAAAGAAGCCAGACATCAGTAAAGCATTGCATAACGGCACCGCTTCTTAATAAGATGCAGTGCCGTTTTTGTTTTCGTTGGCAAATTATCCCTATAACCACAGAGTAAGATTTCTGGTATGAACGAAGCACTTTTTGCGGAACCTACCGTCAGTCAACCACTCCCTCATTCAATTGAGGCTGAGCAGGCTGTACTCGGTGGTTTAATGCTTAAAAATGATGCTTTCGATTCTATTGCGGAAGTATTGGCTGACAGCGATTTTTACAGCAAAGATCACCAGCTGATCTTTAACGCGATGCACAGCCTGTCTGCAGATGGCCAGCCTTTCGATCCGATTACCCTCTCTGAATTTCTACAAAATAATAATGATCTCAGTGCCGTTGGTGGTGCCGAGTATCTGGTTGATCTCGCCCATAGCACCCCAAGCTCCGCCAATATTAAAGCCTATACCCAGATTGTGCTTGAGCGTTCGATCGTTCGTCAGCTGATAGGCGCGGCCAGCGATATAGTGCGCAAAGGCTACAATCCCCTCGGTTGGGATAGCTCTAAACTCTTGGCCGAAGCCGAGAGTCGACTCCAAGAAATTATTGAAAATCGCCCCAAAAAGGGCGGTTTTAAAGAAGTTAATACCCTCATTAAAGAAGCGGTTGAGCGGCTCGATGAACTGTTCAAAAATGACGCCGATATTACTGGCCTCAGCACCGGGTTCTCCGATCTGGATGCCATGACTTCTGGCTGGCAGAAATCAGATTTAATCATTATCGCTGGCCGACCCTCCATGGGTAAAACGGCCTTTGCCATGAACATGGTAGAGCACGCCACCCTTCATCAGAATCGTCCAGTACTGGTTTTCTCGCTTGAGATGCCAGCCAGCAGCCTAGTTATGCGTATGCTCTCTTCCATTGGCAAGATTGATGCAACACGCATGCGCTCGGGCAACCTAGTGGAAGATGATTGGCCGCGCCTTAGCAGTGCGGCACAGCGACTTAAAGATCGACCTCTGTTTATTGATGATTCGGCCGGCATTACCACCTTGGAAATGCGTAACCGTATTAAGCAATTTACCCGTGAGCGTGTGGACCAGTTGCGCGCCCAGTGGCATCAGGAACATGGTGCAGACACTCCAGCCGATACTGAAGCCCTCTACGAGCAGGCCCAGCCGGGCATGATTATGGTGGATTACCTGCAGCTGATGAGCGGTACTAATTCTACGGAAGGGCGCGTGCAAGAAATCTCGCAAATCTCCCGTGAGCTTAAAGGTCTGGCCAGAGAATATGAATGCCCAATGATCGCGCTTTCCCAGCTCAGTCGAAATGTGGAACAGCGGCCCAATAAGCGCCCCGTAAACGCGGATCTGCGTGAATCTGGCGCCATTGAGCAGGATGCGGACGTAATTGCCTTTATCTACCGCGATGAAGTGTATAACGAAGACAGCCCCGATAAGGGCACGGCTGAGATTATTCTTGGTAAGCAGCGTAACGGTCCTATTGGCACCTGCCGATTAATGTTTATGGGCAAGTACACTCGCTTTGAAAATCTGGCTGGCGATCACTTTTCTGACAACTAGCATTCTTAACTTTTAAGCACAGCTATTCCCAATAACTAAGGATATCGTTAATGAAGGTCTTCCATACCGTCAGTGGTCTTAGAGACGATTTAAATAAAGATCGCCTCAAGGGACTGCGCATTGGTTTTGTGCCTACCATGGGCAACCTCCACGATGGTCATTTAGCCCTAATTACTCAGGCCCGCGAGACCAACGATATTGTTGTCTGCTCTATCTTTGTTAATGCTCTGCAGTTTGGCCTCAACGAAGACTGGGACAAATATCCCCGTACCTATCAAAGCGATTGCGACAAACTTCGCGATGCTGGCTGCGACTATCTATTTCATCCTGATGATATCGAGATGTACCCCAACGGCCTGGATACCCAGAGCCGGGTTATCTGCCCAACCATGACTGATGTTCTGTGCGGCGCTAGTCGTCCTGGTCATTTTGAAGGCGTGACCACCGTGGTTAGCAAGCTATTCAATATCGTCCAGCCCGACGAAGCCATTTTTGGTATCAAAGACTACCAGCAGTTGGCTGTGATTCGCCGTATGGCTGAAGACCTATGTATGCCCATTCAAATTAGCGCGGCTCCTATTCATAGAGAGCCTGACGGTTTGGCCATGAGTTCTCGCAATAGCTATATTACGGCTGAAGAGCGACCCTTAGTCACCGTGCTTAAAGATAGCTTGTTCTGGATAGCGGAAGAGATTAAAGCGGGAAATCGGGACTTTGTTGGTTTGGAAGAAGCGGCTAAGGCGCGGATTGTTGAAGCGGGTTTTGCCATTGACTACGTTACCCTGTGTAACAGTAAAACACTGGACCAGGTTGCGGATGACGACCTTGAAATTACCATTCTAGGTGCTATGTTTACTGAGTCAGCGCGATTGATTGATAATTTGAGCATTAGCCTATAAAGGCACAGTAACTATTGAGTAGAGCAGTTTGTTATTTAAAAAGGACTTTTAAATATGTTGTCGAATTTTCTAAAAGCTAAGTTACATATGGCCTCGGTCACTCAGGCAGAACTCTGGTATGACGGTTCCTGCGCCATTGATGCCGAATTGCTGGCACTGTCTGGTATGCGTGAGTTTGAACAGATTGATATTTACAACGTGACCAATGGTGAGCGGTTTACTACCTACGTTATCGTTGCTGAAGCAGGTTCTGGCATTATCTCAATCAACGGTGCCGCGGCACGAAAATGCCAGGTGGGGGATCGGGTTATTATTGCCTGCTATGGGCAGTTTTCTGAGGCTGAGGCGGCTGTGAATAAACCTAAGTTGGTTTATTTAAGGGCTGACAATTCCGTTGAGCGTTCAGCGAATACTATTGCTATACAAAAGCCGGTGAAGGCTTAACGCGCCTGTATTCTGTTTCCTTCCTGCGCTCTATTTTCAACTATCTATTTCCTACTCTCTACTTTTTATTTCTTATTTTCCACGCCTAATTGCTACTCAGGATAGAGCGGCTTAAGCCCATTGCCGGAACTGGATACGCTGCTGCGGGAAAAAGTAGACTGCTGCTTTAAACGCTGCAATAACAGGCTAACATCCAAGCTGTCTTCAGTACTTTCGGCCTTACCCTTATAGAGTTGGCGATCTAGCTGAGCAAATTGCTGCTGTAACTCTGCATCATCTA
>CAJJAS010000082.1 GCA_905182245.1 gamma proteobacterium HTCC2207
GAGATATCAGGTCCTTCGACTTTCTGTACGGCAATCACCGAGCTTTTATAAAATTCGAAGGTTTCGACCATTTGGCGCACGGCGCCTTTTTTGCAATGGATCAGGTCGTCGGCCAGAATCACCGCAAAGGGCTCATCACCAACCAGATGAGAGGCGGTAGCAACTGCATGACCCAGACCAAGGGCCTCGGTTTGACGGATATAGGTACAGCTCACACCCTTGGGCACAACGTTCTGGGCAATGGCCAGTAATTCTTTCTTGCCGCGCTGCTCTAGCTGATGCTCTAACTCGTAAGCCTTGTCGAAATGGTCGGCAATGCTGCGCTTGGTGCGACCGGTGACGAAGATCATTTCAGTAATGCCTGCCTCGACAGCTTCTTCGACGGCATATTGAATAAGAGGCTTATCAACCACGGGCATCATTTCTTTTGGGCTGGCTTTGGTCGCCGGTAAAAATCGTGTACCCATACCCGCCACAGGAAATACTGCTTTGCGGACCTTCTCACCATGTCTAACGTGAACCATCTAAAACTCCTAAAGATTATGAATCCATGAATATGCCTGTGGGCATTATATCCATAACTGATTGGTTGGAGGCCACTAATTAAAGGCTTTGAAGGTGAAATGCTCTATCTTTCTGGGCTTGCGCCTTTATAATTACCGATTCTTTTCGTTGGTTTAAATCTTTTAGGTGAATTTGTGGGCAATCTCTGTGCGCCTCCTGAGACTTTTCAGGAACTAATATCAAGACTTCAGGAATACTGGGGCGAAAAAGGCTGTGTTGTTATGCAGCCATTAGACTTAGAGGTTGGCGCTGGTACGTTTCACCCTGCAACTTTTTTGCGCTCCATAGGCCCCGAGGTATGGAATAGCGCCTATGTGCAGCCATCCCGCAGACCCACGGATGGTCGCTACGGAGAAAACCCCAACCGGTTACAACATTATTACCAGTTTCAAGTAGTGATGAAGCCCTCGCCCGCGGACTTTCAAGAGCTGTATCTGGGTTCATTGCGCCATCTAGGCATAGACACCTTGGTGCACGACGTGCGCTTTGTGGAAGACAACTGGGAATCGCCCACCTTGGGCGCCTGGGGCCTAGGCTGGGAAATTTGGTTAAACGGTATGGAAGTATCGCAGTTCACCTATTTCCAGCAGGTGGGTGGGCTTGAATGCTACCCCGTCACCGGTGAAATTACCTATGGCTTGGAACGGATTGCCATGTATTTGCAGTCGGTAGATAGCATCTATGATCTCGTTTGGGCCCATGGCCCAGAGGGCGATGTGACCTACGGCGATGTGTTTATGCAAAACGAAGTGGAGATGTCTACCTATAACTTCGAGCATGCCGATGTCGATTTTCTGTTTACAAGCTTTGACCAGTATGAAAAAGACAGCGCCCGACTCATCGAGGCTGGCTTGCCACTACCCGCCTACGAAATGGTTATGAAGGCCTCGCATGCCTTTAACTTACTGGATGCCCGCAAAGCCATTTCCGTAACCGAACGTCAGCGCTATATTTTGCGAGTCCGCACATTGGCTCGTGGTGTTGCTCAGGGTTATTTTGATTCACGTATGGCTAAGGGTTTCCCGTTGGCCAATAAAGAGATTGCCGCTGAAGTAATTGCTAAGTATTCGGGGGAATCGAAATGAGTGCTGACTTTCTGATTGAACTGGGCACTGAAGAGCTGCCACCCAAAGCGTTACTAAAGCTTTCTGAAGCCTTTACCGCAGGTATTGTTAGTGGCTTTAAAAGCCATAAGTTGTCTCTGGGTGAGGTGACTGCCTACGCCGCACCGCGCCGGCTGACCGTTATCATTAAAGACCTGGATCGCAAGGCCCCAGACTCAGAGGTTGTTGCCTGGGGACCGCCTACAAAGGTGGCTTTCGACGGGGATGGCAATCCCACCCGTGCCGCCGAAGCCTTTGCCGGCAAAAATGGTATTGAAGTTTCTGAGTTAAAGAATAACATCGAAAACGACGGTCAGCAGGATAAGCTCTGTGTGCGCCGCGTTGAAACCGGCAGCCAAACACGTACTCTACTTGCTGACGTCATTAATGCATCGCTGGCAGCACTGCCCATCCCCAAGCGTATGCGCTGGGGTAGTAATAAAGAAGAATTTGTTCGCCCGGTGCAATGGGCTGTCTTGTTATTTGATGGTGAAGTTTGCCATGAGCATATTCTTGGTCTTGAGTCTGGCAATACTAGCCGCGGTCATCGCTTCCACTGTGCTGAAGATATTATTATTGAGTCCCCTGATAGCTATGCCGCACAGCTTGAAAAAGCCTATGTGATGGTCAACTTTGGTCGCCGTCGTGACATTATTCGCGAGGGGGTTATCACCCTGGCCACAGACTTTGGCGGTGTTGCCGTTATTGATGAAGACCTGCTGGATGAAGTGAGCGCACTGAATGAGTGGCCGGTGCCGCTATTGGGCCAATTTGATCAGCACTTTTTGGACGTACCTGCTGAGGCGTTGATTTCGTCTATGAAAGAACACCAGAAATATTTTCATCTGGTTGATGCCAATAATAAATTGATGGCGGCGTTTATTACGGTTGCCAATATTGAAAGCAAGGATCCGTCTCAGGTTATTGATGGTAATGAGCGCGTCATTCGTCCGCGACTTGCGGATGCTGCTTTCTTTTATAAGAACGATAAAAAGGCCACATTGGAAAGCCGCCGGAGTGCGCTTAAGCAGGTGGTGTTTCAAGCCAAGCTAGGTTCGGTTTACGACAAGACTGAACGGGTAGCCGCCTTAGCCGAAATCCTTGCGCCGTTTACTGGCGCTGATACTTCGTTGGCACGCCGCGCTGCCGAACTCAGTAAGTCAGATCTGGTGACTGATATGGTTGGCGAGTTCGCCGATTTGCAGGGCACCATGGGTCGTGACTACGGTTTACATGATGGCGAAAATACCGAGGTTGCAGAAGCATTATTCGAACAGTACCTTCCTCGCTTTGCCGGTGATGAAGTACCCAGCACTGCAGTGGGAACAACATTAGCGTTGGCGGATCGCCTAGATAGTCTGGTGGGTATCTTTAGTATTGGCCAACAGCCTTCGGGTTCACGAGACCCCTTTGCACTGCGCCGAGCTAGCCTTGGAGTATTGCGAATTATGGTTGAACGCAATATTGATATGGACCTGTCAGTGGCTATTGCTGCCGCTGCCAAGCCCTTTAGCAGCAGTACCGCCGAGATATGTGAGCAAGTGCTAACTTACATTATTGAGCGCTTTAAGTCTGGCTATAGAGACGAAGGTATCAGCCCAGAGGTGTTTGCTTCGGTAGCCGCGTTAGCGCTTTCAAATCCCTTAGAGATCAATATGCGAGTGCAGGCTGTGCACCAATTTACATTGCTGCCAGAAGCCGCAGCGCTGGCCGCCGCCAACAAGCGTGTATCTAATATTCTAGCTAAACAGCTTGGCGACAAGACTCCTGAACCAGTGAGAGATGATCTACTACAAGACGCCGCAGAGAAAACCCTGGCCACTGAAATTGACGCACTGGCCTCGCTTGTTACGCCATTACTTGAACAGCGTGACTATAACGCTGTACTGCAAAAACTGGCCCTGCTGCATGACCCGGTCGATCAGTTCTTTGATCAAGTGATGGTGATGGCTGAAGACAGCGCGGTTCGAGATAATCGTCTCGCTCTTCTGCACAGTTTACGTAAGCTGTTTATCGGTGTCGCAGATATCTCCCAGCTAGTGCCGGCAAAGTAAGCCTACCGGAAGGCGATAGGCAGGGAAATTTAAGGCGTTATCAGGCTAGCAGAGAGGTTAATTTTCGTTAAGATGGTATTACTCAAAAAACTAGGATGTTCGATGAGATCCCTACTATTTTATATTGGCTTTATTTTCATTTTGGCCGTCATGAGCACAGTCTGCTGCTTACTGTGCTTCCTTCCCTTTAGGCTGCTGCAAAGGATAGCGACCTCAGGTAATCATCTAGTGATGGTCTGGTTGAGGCTCTGCTGTAACATTCACATCAAAGTCACTGGGCAGGAAAATTTGCCCCAGGGGCCCTGTGTGATTCTAAGCAACCACCAAAGTACCTGGGAAACGTTTTACCTACAGTGGTATTTCCAACCAGCGAGCGTAATTTTAAAGCGCGAGCTTCTATGGATTCCTTTATTTGGTTGGGGTCTGTACTTTATGCGGCCCATCGCAATCAAACGCTCCAACCCAGCAGGCGCTATTCGGTATGTATTGAAGTGCGGTAAAAAGCGTCTACAGGAAGGTATTAGAGTGGTTATTTATCCGGAGGGCACTAGAGTTCCAGCCAACAGTCTGGGCGAGTTTAAGACCAGTGGCGCGGCCATCGCCAAAAAAGCCGGTGTAGCTATAGTCCCTGTCGCTCATGATGCCGGTAGTTTCTGGTTCCGAGATCGCTATAGCAAACGTTCGGGAACCATCCATATGCATATAGGCCCTGCCATCGATACCAGTGAGGGCAACGCCAGGGAATTAACCGCAAAGGCCCGCCATTGGATCAGTGACACATTACAACTGTGACCTGACGCACAAAATTCTTGGTATTTTGTCGATACAATCGCGCACTTAGCAGGAGTTCGGTAATGAAAAAGGATGCCCAAAAACCTAAACCTTCAACGTTCAATACGCGTAAAAGCAAACGTCGTGTTGATGTTGATCGTCGCGAAGAAATACGGTTTGAGCCCAGCACCGATAACCGTCGACAGAATACTGGTCGACGGGTTGGTGACAAAGATATATGGAAGACAGTTGAATAAAGGCCATAGATTAAGCGCAAAGGCTTAAGTGCTATGAATTAAAAGCTATGGAGTAGAAAGATAAAGCTATTAGCTGGGCTCAGCTAATAGCTTTTTTGTGTATCAGACGTCTAGATTAACCACTGAAAGAGCGTTGTTCTCAATAAATTCGCGTCTTGGCTCAACCTGATCACCCATCAATGTGGTGAACATCAAATCTGCCGCAATGGCATCTTCAACAGTAACCAGTAGCATACGTCGGCTCTCTGGATCCATGGTGGTTTCCCACAGTTGCTCGGGATTCATCTCACCTAGACCCTTATAGCGCTGAGTGTTAATGCCGCGTCGGGATTCTGACATTAACCAATCCAGCGCTTCCTTAAAGCTTGCCACTGGCTGATTGCGCTCACCCCGCTGAACATAGGCACCCTCTTCAATCAGGCCCTGGAGAACAAGCCCCAACTCAACCATTGCCTTATATTCATTGGAATCAAAAAAGTCACGACTTAGGCTGTGATAATGAGGCACACCATGGGCGGTAATTTCAATATTAGGCAGGAAGATCCCACGCTCTTTATCTTCTTTAGCAGCCACCTGATAGCGGTGAGTGCCGCTTTCGGCTTCCTGTAGCTTTTCCTGTAGTTCGACGCACCAGGCGTCAACATCGCTACGTTTTTGCAGAAGTTCCTTGTCAAGGCTACTAACATAGATCAGTGCTTCAAGGACTTCTCGCGGATACACTAGCGACATGCGCTCCATCAAATTGGACACATGTCTGTAGCGACCAACAAGCGTTTCAAGCGCTGCACCCTGCATGGCGGGAGCATCTTCGCTCACATGCAAACTCGCGCTCTCAAGCGCCTTTTGCGTGAGATAAACCAGCAACGCAGCATCGTCTTTAACATACTGCTCGTTTTTGCCTTTACTGACCTTATACAGCGGTGGCTGAGCAATATAAATATGACCGTTCTCTACCAACTCACGCATCTGCCTAAAGAAAAAGGTCAGCAGCAGCGTACGAATATGAGATCCATCCACATCCGCGTCCGTCATAATCACGATGGTGTGGTATCGAAGCTTGGCAAGATTAAATTCTTCTGTACCAATACCACAACCCAGCGCCGTTATCAGGGTACCCACTTCCACACTAGACAGCATCTTGTCGAAACGAGCTTTCTCAACGTTAAGAATCTTGCCTTTAAGAGGCAAAATTGCCTGTGTTTTACGGGCTCTACCCTGCTTGGCAGAACCACCAGCAGAATCTCCCTCCACTAGGTATAACTCAGAGAGCGCAGGATCCTTCTCCTGACAGTCTGCAAGCTTACCAGGCA
>CAJJAS010000083.1 GCA_905182245.1 gamma proteobacterium HTCC2207
GCACTCTATGCCGCGGGAGAGTCAGTTGAAAGCGTGAGTGCCGATACTGAAGTCGTCGTGATTTTGGACAGCACTGCGTTTTACGCAGAGTCTGGTGGCCAGGTCGGTGACAGCGGCTATCTGCACAACGACAACGTCAACATTGAAATAGGCGACTGCCGGAAAGCGGGCGACCACCATATGCATATGGGGCGTGTAATGTCCGGTGAACTAAAGGTCGGAGATAAGTTAGCGACCTCAGTCGATGCCAACGTTCGTCAGGCAATAGCCCTCAATCATTCCGCCACACACCTATTACATGCTGCCCTGCAGCAGGTCGTTGGTGAACATGTGCAACAGAAGGGTTCGCTGGTCAATAGTGAGCGACTGCGTTTTGACTTCTCTAATGACGAAGCTGTGACCCCAGAACAAATTCGTAAGATCGAGCATATTGTTAACGCAGAAATTCTACACAATACCTCTGTCACCACCGAAGTAATGAGCATGGATGACGCTGTGACCAAAGGTGCTGTGGCGCTATTTGGTGAAAAGTATGGAGACGAAGTTCGGGTGCTCAGTATGGGCGGCGACTTCTCAGTAGAACTCTGTGGCGGTACCCATGCATCGCGAACTGGTGATATTGGTCTGGTGCGGGTAACCGGCGAATCCAGTGTTGCCTCAGGCGTGCGCCGCATAGAAGCGGTTACCGGCGAAAAGGCCATTGCTTACTGTGATCAGCTTCAGGACACAATCGCAGATGTAACTGCCGTGATGAGAGCCTCAGGCAGCAATGTCACCGACAAGGTGCGACAGGTGTTGGATGATAACCGTCGACTACAGAAAGAGATTGAAGCTCTAAAAAGCAAGCTCGCCAATGCTTCAGGCACAGATCTGATGGCAGGGCTAAAACAAATAAACGGCGTTGGGGTGTTGGCAACCGTTGTTGAAGGCGCCGATGCAAAGAGTCTGCGTGGTGTTGCCGATCAGGTGCGTTCAAAGCTCCAGTCAGGCGTATTCTTACTCGCTGCAGTAGAGGGTGACAAAGCCGCATTAGTGGCAGGTGTCACCAATGATCTGACCGATAAGGTTAAAGCAGGGGACCTACTTAAATTTGTCACCGCTCAGGTTGGCGGCAAAGGTGGTGGGCGCGCCGATATGGCCCAGGGCGCAGCAGGTGACATCACTGCGCTACCAGAGGCTCTAGAGTCAGTCTATAACTGGGTACAAGACAACCTAGCGTAAAAACAAAAAGCACTTAACTTTAGGGGCGAATTACGGTTTAATTTGCGCCCTTTTTATGCCAGACCTTATTTGAGGCTGGATACCAAAGTCATTAACGATAAAGAGACCATGAGTTTAATAGTCCAAAAATATGGCGGTACCTCAGTAGGTACCGTAGAGCGTATCCAAGCGGTAGCAGCGAAAGTGGCGAAGAGCCACAGCAGCGGCAATCAGCTAGTAGTCGCCGTGTCTGCCATGAGCGGAGAGACCAACCGCCTTATCGGCTTGGCCAACGCCATTGATGAGCAGCCAAGCCTACGTGAGATGGATGTGCTGGTCAGTACAGGCGAGCAGGTCACCATTGCACTGTTATGCATGGCCCTACAGAAGCTCGGTATTGAAGCCCGCTCCTATACCGGTGGTCAGGTGCGTATCCTCACAGATAATGCTCACGGCAAAGCCCGTATTAGAGAGATTGACGGACATCGCATAGAATCAGACCTAGCTGCAGGCTGCGTAGTCGTAGTCGCAGGCTTTCAGGGATCCGATGAAGACGGCAACATTACCACCCTTGGTCGCGGAGGCTCAGATACCACCGCAGTCGCCTTGGCCGCAGCCTTAAAGGCAGATGAGTGCCAGATCTATACTGATGTCGATGGTGTATACACCACAGACCCTAGAGTTGTGCCCCAGGCCCGTCGACTCGAAAAGATAACCTTTGAAGAAATGCTAGAAATGGCCAGTCAGGGTTCAAAGATACTGCAAATTCGCTCAGTAGAATTTGCTGGAAAATACAATGTACCACTGCGTGTCATGTCGAGCTTTGCAGAAGGCCCAGGCACGTTGATTACTTTTGAGGATGACGATCAGATGGAAAAACCAGTTGTATCAGGCATTGCCTTTAACCGTGATGAAGCCAAACTCACTATCCGCGGCATTCCCGATCAGCCCGGCGTCGCCTACAAGGTATTGGGCGCCATAAGTGCAGCCAATATTGAAATCGACGTTATTGTGCAGAATGTGGCCAAAGACAACTCCGCGACCATCACCTTTACAGTACATCGCGATGAGCTGGCAAAAGCAGAAGCCCTACTCAAAGAGATAGCCACAGACCTAGGCGCTCTGGAAGTGGATTCCGACAGCAAAATCGCCAAAGTGTCTATTGTTGGTGTTGGAATGCGCTCTCATGCGGGCGTTGCCTCACAGATGTTTGAAGCCTTAGCGAAAGAGGGCATCAATATTCAGCTGATCACCACATCAGAGATAAAGATCACCGTAGTAATAGAAGAGCGTTACCTGGAATTAGCCGTGCGTGCGTTGCATTCAGGGTTCGGTCTTGAGGGTGAGGGCACAGAAGAGTCCTAAAGCTTGGACAACGCTAAGGAAAGCTGATAAGTTCGAACAGTGTTTTGGTACTCATCGCTGAGTAATCAAGGGGTACAAGCAGGAGTGGCCGTCTTTGTGTGTAGGCGGATTATGGATAAAAACACCCATTACAAATAATGGGCAGCAGTGTAGGAGCATGCTATGTTAATACTTACAAGAAGAGTTGGAGAAACCCTAGTAATAGGCGATGACGTCACAGTTACCGTTTTAGGCGTCCGTGGAAATCAGGTTCGTTTAGGTGTAAATGCACCAAAAGAAATAGCTGTACACCGTGAAGAAATCTATCAGAGAATCCAAATGGAAAAAAGTGGCGAAAATGCGCCTGTAACTGGGGATCCTGAGTAAATCGGTCTTTGATTTTTCCACTGATGTGCTATTATGCCGCCGCTGTTCAAGGGCGGCATAGTTGTTTCTAAATCCTTAGGTTTCAGGGGCTACTAAAGTAAAGAATCACAGATAGACAAGTTTATGGAGAAATTGCCGGTTTTGTGGCTGACAAAATGAGTAGCATTTTGGACGCACGTAGGGCGGTCTCGAAGAGACGAGAAGCGAGAGCTTCGAAGCAACGCGCGACCGGGCGCGGCTACCAGTTTGGTAAGTAAATGCCGGTTAAACAAGTT
>CAJJAS010000084.1 GCA_905182245.1 gamma proteobacterium HTCC2207
TTTAACGATGGCACCGCCGATGGCAAAACTATTTTGGAGCAGGCCGATCACGCTCTGTACACCATCAAGCGGGAGGGCAAATCCAACTACTACTTCCATGACCGCAAACTTTCTTCAGCAATGCAGAAACAGATGGAGCTGCTCGAGAGGCTTAGAGACGAGTCAAGAGCCGAATCCTTTGTGCCCTTTTACCAGCCCATACTCGACAGCAAAACCAACTTAATAAACGGCCTGCAGGTGTTCCTGCGCTGGCAAAAGCCCAATGGCGAGATTGTTGAGGCTCATGAGTTTATTCAGGTGCTGGAATCGGGTTCTATGATTGTGGATATCTCCCTGTCTCTGATCGACCAGGTCTGCAAGCAGGTTAATCTATGGCGCGGTCAGGGTCTTTGGCAGGATCAGCAGCGCATTTACTTCACCCTGAGCCTGCGTGAACTAGAGCACCCTTCATTTGTGGCCCAGGTACAAGAAATTATGCGCCGCCATGACATTAAGCCCAATGTATTTATGTTTGGCTTGCACACCGAAAATCTCGACAAATTAAACGCATCATTGCAATTACAGCTCAATCGTCTCAATGAAATTGGTTGCGGCCTAATAATAGATAACGTCGGTTATCAGAGCCTACCACTGCAAAAACTGCGTGAATTGCAGATAGATACTATCCGTATTTCCCATCGCCTGATGGCGGAGACCGATGAGATTGAAAGTTCATGGAATCTGGTCAAAGGACTGATAGAACTCACTAAATCCGTGGGCTTGAACTGTATTGCACCCTGCATCGAAGACCCACATATTCATCATTTACTATTAGATGTTGGCTGCCAATTACTGCAGGGAAACCTGATTGCACCCCCCTCGCCACCGACTTCAATCACTCGAATGTTGATCGAGCGGAATTCATCTGCAGAGGAAGAAGTCTCCTCTCAGTGAAAAGAACGGTAGTAGTTTCGCCGGATTCTCGTATAATCGCGGCTTTTTGCGCCTACTGGTATCTCTAATGTCCATTGAAAACTTGCGAAACATCGCGATCATTGCCCACGTCGACCACGGTAAGACTACGTTAGTTGATAAACTTCTGAGTCAATCAGGAACTCTCGACCGTAAAGACGTTGGTTCCGAGCGACTAATGGACTCCAACGATCAGGAAAAAGAACGTGGTATTACCATTTTGGCGAAGAACACTGCCATCAAATGGAATGACTACCGCATTAATATTGTGGACACCCCAGGTCACGCCGATTTCGGTGGTGAGGTAGAACGCGTTCTATCCATGGTTGACTCGGTACTCCTGCTGGTTGATGCCGTTGACGGCCCTATGCCCCAGACTCGCTTTGTAACCTCTAAAGCTTTTGAGCAGGGCTTGCGTCCGATTGTTGTTATCAACAAGGTTGACCGTCCAGGTGCTCGCCCAGATTGGGTTATGGATCAGGTGTTTGAACTCTTTGATGGCCTTGGTGCTACGGATGAGCAGCTCGACTTCCCCGTTATCTATGCCTCAGCCCTAAACGGCATTGCTGGCATCGATCTCGACAATATGGCAGAGGATATGACTCCGCTGTATGAAATGATTGTCGCAGACGTTCCCGCCCCTCAGGTTGATAGCGACGGTCCATTCCAAATGCAAATTTCAGCTCTGGCTTATGACCCCTATGTGGGCGTTATCGGTGTTGGCCGCATTACTCGTGGCACACTTAAGCCAGGCCAGCAGGTTGTTATCAAGTCTTCTGACGACAATGAACGTAAAGGCAAGGTACTTAACGTAAAAGGCTATTTAGGCCTTGAGCAGGTAGAGACAGCACTCGCCGAAGCGGGCGATATTGTCTGTATTAATGGCATTGACGGTCTTGGCATCTCAGATACTCTCTGCGATCCAGATCATGTTGAAGCGCTGCCAGCCCTTAGCGTTGATGAGCCAACAGTAAGCATGACCTTTATTGTTAACAACTCGCCGTTCGCAGGACTGGAAGGCAAGTACGTTACCACTAGAAATATTAAAGACCGTCTCGACCAAGAGCTTATTCACAACGTTGCTCTGCGCGTTAAGCCAGGTGATACGCCGGACAAGTTTATTGTCTCTGGCCGTGGTGAGCTTCACCTGTCGGTACTGATTGAAACCATGCGTCGCGAAGGCTTCGAAATGGGTGTTTCGCGCCCTGAAGTTGTGACCAAGATGGTTGATGGAAAGCTACAGGAACCGTACGAGCAGGTTGTTATTGATGTTGAAGACCAGCATCAGGGTTCTGTTATGGAAGAGTTGGGCCAGCGTAAAGCAGAGCTGACCAATATGGAACCAGACGGCAAAGGACGTGTGCGTTTACAGTTCAGCATGCCTTCACGTGGTCTGATCGGCTTCCGCGGTACATTCCTGACTCTGACCTCCGGCTCAGGCATTATGACCAGCATCTTTGACAAGTACGGCCCGATTAAAGAAGGCGAGCCACACAGCCGTCAAAACGGCGCTCTAGTGAGTATGGTTAAAGGTAAAACTGCCGCCTTCGCACTGTTTAATATTCAGGCTCGTGGTCGTTTGTTCCTCGGTCATGCGGTTGATGTTTACGAAGGTCAGATTGTTGGTATTCACTCGCGGTCTAACGACCTGGTTGTTAACCCCATTAAAGGCAAGCAGCTGACCAACGTTCGCGCCTCGGGAACCGACGAAGCACTGACACTGGTACCACCTATTAAGCACACGCTTGAACAGGCGTTAGAGTTTATTGAAGACGATGAGCTGGTAGAAGTAACACCAGTCAGTATTCGTCTGCGCAAGAAGCATCTGACAGAAAATGCTCGTAAAAGAGCACCTAAGTAAGGTAACAGGCAGTAATCGCCAGATAAGGAATATCTGGCGAAACTTCGATTTAGTGATACATTTGAACTAATATAATAGTGAATAATGTCTCCAAGGCGCAGTATGGCGAAAGTGGATAACAAGGATTTAGTTACTGGCGGATTTCTGTCCTTCTCATTGATGGCACAGGAAATAATCGCCACCATGTTCGCCTTTTATTCCTATCGTCAGGGTGAGATGGCACTAGCCACATTTTATCTCGCCATTGCCGGCGTACTTCTCGTCGCTCTCGGCATTTTCTATATTTTTGATCGTCACAATCTAGCTCGCTTGCTGCTAGCAGGCACGTTACTCATTGGTTTTTTCTTTCTATTACTGGGCGCATCCGACGCCTCGTCACTGATGTGGTGCCTAACAATTGTGCCGGTGATTGTGGGTTCCTTTGCCTATCGCCAAAGCCTATTTATGTTGATTGGCATTTTTGCCGCGTCCACCTGGATAATGACCGGTGGATCCATGCCCTTTGCGGTGCCGAACTACAGCGATATCGTGGTGGTACGCTTTTTATCCGCCTATGCCATTCTGTCCGCCTTTGCTGTTGCCATGGACAACTCTCGCTTTGACAGCCTCAGCAAGTACCAGGATCTCTCCTCGCGAGTGGACCAAATTGCCCATCAGGATCAGCTGACCCAACTGCCCAACCGCAATAATATGGAAGGTCGGCTGGAGAAAAAATACCAGCAGTACCGCCTAATCAACCAGCCCTTCTCAATCTTGCTGGCCGATTTGGATAACTTTAAATTTATTAACGATCGCTATGGTCATGATGTAGGAGACGAC
>CAJJAS010000085.1 GCA_905182245.1 gamma proteobacterium HTCC2207
GAGTGAGCTCATCGTAGAAACCAATATGCAGCAGACCACTGGTGATGTTAATCGTTAGCAGTAACCCCATGCCGGTAAATAGTGCCGCGGATATATTATTGAGCTGAATCCAGCCCAGGGTAACAAAGAGCATGGCAATGCATCCGAGCACAGAGCTTTCGATACTCTGTTGGCGACGCACAATCATCAGACTGGCGACGCCTAGGGCAATGACTGTGGTTAATACCGAGCTGGCTGACAGTCGAGTAAACCACAGTGGCTCGTTAACCAATGCCATGCTGGTTTGAGCAAAGAGTTCCGGGTTAATAATCACCAGCTGACTCAGAGCCAGTAGCAGAATAGGAACTCCCGCAAAGGTGGCTATGCCCTGAGGGTGGGTCAGGCCCTGTTCGGGCAGAAAAATGAGTGAAATGCCTATGATAGGAATGGCAAAGGCTAGCAGTATAAATATCTGTGAGGCGGGTTGGCTATCTAGGGGTGCCTGTAAATGGGTGCGAATCAGCCAGTAGCTGAAGAGTATGCACAGACTGAGGGCCAGCTCACGACTGCGATTACTCAGCATGGCCATCAAGGCGGAAATCAACAGCAGCACATAGGGTAGCTGGGGCAGCAGGGCAAGGAGGTCGTTGCCCAGAGCCTGCTGTTGCCAGCACAGTAGCAATGCTAGCAGCATGCATAGGGTGGGTGTTACGAATCGATTGGCGATTGGAGACATCGGTGCTGGTCACATTTCCTTGTGGCTTCAGCTTTTAATATAGGCAAAAAGTTTTGCCACTGCCTAATTAGTTTGAGAGGTCCCTGTTTTAGTTTACGACAGTGCCTGACTGATACCCACAACACTGGTTGCCAGCAAAGCCCAACCCAGAGTTCGATAGAAGCTACGGCTGTCTCGCTCGAGCAGGCGTTTGTGGAAATGGTGGCCCACAATATGACCAATGCCAGCAAAGGGCAGTAACCACAGGGCCGCTTCAACCTGAATATCGACCTTGGCAATCACAAAGGCACAGAGTTTTATTGCCACTAAAACACACCAGACCATAAACAATGTGTTGCGAAACTCATGGGGCTTCACATGACGCAGGGCAACGGCAATAACCAGCGGGCCGCCTATCAATGAGGTGCCACTGATATAGGCCGCGGCCACCAGAAATACCACATCCACAATGCGGCTATTGCTCTGCATGGGTTTGCCAAGAATATACGTCAGGGAGTAACCAGCGATTAACGAGAAGATAATAATGTTCATTAATGCGGTGGGCAGTACCAGCAGGCCAATAACACCGGCCAGCTTGGGGATAATCATAATCAGCAGGGCATAGCGCACAAAGGCCCAGTTAACGGTAGTCTGATTGTCGCTGGAATCCTTGGGTTGGCGCTCTGCCTGAATAATGGTTAAGCCGGCAAAGAACAGCAGATGGATCGAGATAATAGGCAGAAAAATCAGCGGATCATTGTGGATCAGCAGCAAAAAGGGCAGGGTAAATAATGCACCACCAAAGCCGAGCCCAGAGCGCACAAAGCCACTCCAGATAAAGATCCCGGCGATCAGTGCATATTGATACCCGGCTAATTCAGGCATGGCCGCAGCCGCTTTCGCCATGGACATGGCCATGGGATATTTCTTCATCTCGCGCTTTGCGGATATCCATAATCTCTACCTCAAAGTGCAGGTTTTTACCTGCCAGCGGATGGTTCATATCTACATCGACGTTAAATTTTCCGACCTTAATAATACAGCCAGGCTTAACCCCGTTATCGGTATTAACATGGACGTTCTTGCCAACGGTTAGTCTGCCTTCATGCTTGAGATATTTACTGGGAATACGCTGGGTGTTATTCATATTGCGCAGGCCATAGCCTTCCGTGGGCATCACTGAGAAAGACAGCTTGGCGCCTACCTCCGCTTTGGCTACAGCGGTTTCAAAACCGTCGATCATCTGGCGACGACCATGCAAGTAAACCATGGGCTTGTTATCGTCGTAAGTTGTATCGACGAGTTCGTTATTATCATCTCGAAGGTTGTAGTGAACGCTGATAACATGGTTGGCAGAAACGTGCATTTTTGGCTCCCTAAATAAGGCGGCCATCTTAACGTAAATCATAGGCTGAGGAGCAGTTTAATGGCTCGCAGCAGAAACAGGCAGGAACAGTAATGTCATCTACAGATGATGATCTAGAAAAACAGTTTGGTCAGTTGTTTGGCGATGATGTGGAGCCTCTGCGCGGCAAAGGCGCCAACCATATTGCCAAGCCTGCGGAAGTGACCCCCGGGGTGCTGGAGCGACGTAAGTCTGCTCAGCTAGAGCAGAAAAAGGAAGATAACTTTCTAGATCCTGTCTCCTCAATCACTCAGGTTGACCCCTATGAGTTCCTAGAATTTGCTCGTCCAGGGGTGCAGCATGGGGTATACAAAAATCTGCGTATGGGTAAATACGAGATCCAGTCGCGACTCGACCTTCACCGGCATACCGTAGAGCAGGCACGCCATGCCCTGTTCAGCTTCGTCGATGACTGCCAAAAACATGGTGTGCGCTGCGGGCTGGTAACCCATGGTATGGGCGTGGGGCTAGAACAGCCGGCGAAACTTAAGAGTTGTGTGAACCACTGGCTGCGTCAGTTTGACCAGGTGCTGGCGTTTCATACTGCGCAAAAACCCCATGGTGGCGCTGGTTCAACCTATGTGTTGATTAAAAAGAACAGGGTCGCTCGGCAAAAGACTAGCGACAGCTTAGAAGAGGCACGACGTTTGAAGCGCTAAGGAAAGATTTCCTTCAATGATCGTTTTGAGATCATCGAGCGTATAAAAAAAAATAAAAAAAGAAGGGCGGGGGGTTCTATGTACCTGATGAATAATGGTTCAGTTTTCTATACTAGCTGGCAAGGCTGATGCTGGGCTTAATGCTTGAGGCCGTGCCAGTGTTGTTTCTAATGGCCGTGGCTATGTGGCTGGTGAGCCTTTACAAAGACGACGTCAGTATTGTCGATTACAGCTGGTCGATCATGTTGTTGACCGGGGCGGTGGTTTACGCGGTTCGTGTCGGCATAGAGAGTACGGTCAATGCCGTACTACTGTTAATGGTCGCTATTTGGGCACTACGTTTGGCAGGTTTTTTGATCAAGCGAGGCCGCAACCAGCCAGAGGATAGACGCTACAGAGCTATTCGCAAAAAGAACGGGCCCAACTTTGCCCTTAAAAGTTTCTACCTTATTTTTATTCTTCAGGCATTTCTAGCCTGGGTGATCAGCGCCAGTTTTGTGCCTGGTTTCTTAGTCGATAGCGTTCTCGATTGGACGATTCTGCATAGCCTGGGCACCAGTATCTGGTTGCTCGGTATTGTTATTGAGACCATCGCCGACAACCAACTGCACCAATTCAACCAACTCGTCGTCAAAGAGCAACAAACACTTAAGACAGGGCTGTGGCGCTACAGCCGCCATCCCAATTATTTTGGTGAGTTCTGCATCTGGTGGGGCTGGTGTGTCTTTGCCATTCCCGGGGCCATTGCCGCCGCCAGCCCATTGATTCTAATAGCGCCAATGGTAATGACAGTGTTATTGTTAAAAGTGTCTGGTGTGGGCTTGATGGAGCGGGGAATCGTCGACCGCAGGCCGGACTATCAATCCTATAGAGACTGCACCAGCAGCTTCTTTCCCTGGCCACCCCTTAAAAAAGTTAGTGATAAATGAACATGAGAATATCTATATTGGCGCTGCTCTTTTGCAGTCAATTACTCTGGGCCGAGGCCGCAACAGACAAGAGCTGGAACTTCAAGGTATTGATCAATGACCGTGAGGTGGGCTCGCACCAATTTAGAGTCACCGGTGAGGGAGACTCCCTGTCGGTGAGTTCGACAATGAACATGGACTTCAAGGTACTGTTAGTCAAAAAAGTCAGGTACCAACATCAGGCCAATGAAACCTGGCAAGGCAGCTGTCTGACCGATGTCAGCAGCCAAACCAACCGTCAGGGTAAGGAGGTTTCCTTAAAAGTTAAACCAGTAGAAACCGGGCTTTTGGTTGAAAAAGATCAAATTACTGAAGGCGCAGAAGTCTTGGCAGGCTGTGTACGTAGCTTTGCTTACTGGGACCCACAGCTGCTGCAGGGCGAGCGCCTATTGAATGTTGAGACGGGTGAATATATGCCCGTGGCTATTACTAGTCGGGTATCGGCAGAAGATAATATTACCCATATGATTATCGCTGCCCCCAAAGGTGATATTCATCTGCAGTACGATGCGTCGGGAGACTGGCTGTCATTGCAAACCAAGTTACAGATGGGTGCCGTACTTAAGTACCAGCGCACCTAGTCGAGTTAAATTAAAAGTGAAAGTAAGAGTAAGAGACAGAATAAGAGGAGAAAGCGAAATGAAATTATCACCAAATATGTTGATTGCCTCATTACTGCTGCTGGCAGGCTGCAGTAGCCACCAGCCCATGGCCACTGTGGATCAGGTTGATATAGAGCGCTTTATGGGTGACTGGTATGTGATTGCTAATATTCCAACTTTTCTAGAGAAGGACGCCTATAACCCCATAGAGTCTTATCGCCTAGATACCGATGGCACCATTGCCACGACGTTTACCTTTAATGCCGGCGCCCTGGATGGCGAGCAAAAGATCTATCAGCCCCGAGGATTTGTCAGCGACAGTAATAATGCGGTGTGGGGTATGCAGTTTATGTGGCCGATTAAAGCGGATTACCGCATTGTTTATTTGGACGAGGATTACCAGTACACAGTGATCGGGCGCAACAGTCGTGACTACGTTTGGATTATGGCGCGGTCAACACAGATAACAGAACAGAAATACCTTGAGTTAGAGGGGTTTGTAGGGTCTTGGGGTACGATATAAGTCAGCTGCAGCGTGCATCTCATAGCGATT
>CAJJAS010000086.1 GCA_905182245.1 gamma proteobacterium HTCC2207
GGTCTTCTTCCGTCTCCAAATAGTTAAACAGAATTTCTGGGTGCTGCTTAACATCCCCCGAGACAGCCCTAACATGACCCCGGCTGGTGGGTTTATTGTGTCCCACATGCACTTGAAAACCATGCCCCTTAAAGGCAACAGAACCATCATAGGTGATCGCGCCCGGTAAAAAGTGATACTGAATGTCGGGCCATTTAACCCCCGCTCGGGAGCGAATAAACGCACAGGATTCAAAATGATTGGTGCGGCCAAGGCCGGTTTTGAACAGCAGCCACTGGGCGCCAATCAATGCCTTTTTATAGAGGCTTAATTCACTATTGAGGGTGATGGGCTGCTTGCAGTGATACTGGAAGTTGAATTCTAGGTGATCCTGAAGGTTCTCCCCCACACCCGATAACTCGTGGTGTAATTCTATGCCAGCGGCTTTGAGCGTGCTCTTGGGCCCCACACCCGACACCTGCAGTAGCTGGGGTGAGCCAATAGCACCGGCGCACAGAATAACTTCTCGCTGGGCGCTGAATACCTTAGTCTGGCCGCCTATTTCACATTCAATGCCGGTAGCGGTTTTGGCAGAAAATTGAATTCGCTTAACCAGAGCTCTCTTTAAAATTGTCAGATTAGGCCGCTTTTTAGCGCCCTTTAAATAGGCATGGCTGGTCGACGCGCGAATGCCACGATCAACATTCATAAACTTTTGGCCGAAGCCTTCCTGCCTAAAACCATTATAATCTTTTGTTTCCTCATAACCGGCCTCGACACCGGCATCGATAAAGGCTCGATACAGTGGATTGCGCATATTATTACCAGCACTGATTCCCACAGGCCCTTCATTACCAGTGTATTCAGTATTCAGGCATTGATGATTCTCAAACTTTTTAAAATAGGGTAGGCAGTTTTGGTAGTTCCAGCCAGCCGCACCATTGGATTCCCATTCGTCATAATCATGGGCATTGCCACGCACATAGACCATGCCGTTAATCGAGGAGGTACCACCCATAACCTTGCCCCGAGGACAGTTCATGCGCCGATTATTTAAGTAGGGCTCGGGAGCCGTCTCGAAGCCCCAGTTGTATTTCTTGCTGTTCATGGGAATACCCAATGCAGAAGGCATACGAATAAATACACTGGAATCGCCACCGCCATATTCAACCAGCAGTACAGTGCAGTCTGCATCTTCGCTTAGACGTGCGGCGACAATGGCTCCCGCAGAGCCTGCACCTACAACAATATAATCGTAACTCTTAGCTTTTTGCATTATGTCCATGATCCTAAAACGCAACTCTGCGATTGATGGTCTTCTATGATGAATAAAATTCTTTTCTACGCCTAAATAGCAGCCCATAAACAGCCGCATACAGACCAATAACCACCAGCCCAACCCACTCAATTTTAAACGGCGTAAACTGGTATAACAGCACTAGAGTGCCAATTAACAGGCAATTGCCAATGATGTATTTGCTGTGCCCAAGCCTATGAATATCGAAGCCGAGATTATCTGTATAAAGCCGAATAAGTGAATCCAGGGAATTGATCACAAAAATAACGCCTAGGGTCACCATGGCGCCGCGCAGTATGCCTGATACCTCAATCTGATTGACAAAATAATAGTACAGGGTTGAAAACCATAGCCCGATGGCGATCGATGGAATCACCAGCAATGCCAATAGCAGCTGCCAGGTTTTCAGGCCGCTGACAAATCTGGCCACAAACTGACCGATCATAATACTCCAGGCAAACCACCAGAAGAGGTACCAACCATGGTAGTCACTAATGGGGCTGATAAACCGATGCATATTTTCAAAATAACCCGATAGGTTAGACGCAGAGGCTAAATAGTCTTGAAGAGAAGCACCAGAGGCACCTAGCATTACTAGAGTTAATAGCAGAAATAGACCGCTGGATGCGAGACTTAAAATTTTGACGTAGCGGATATGGGTGCTGGAAAACACCGCTAGGCCAATAATTAGAGCTACTAAGCTGTATTTCTCAAGGTCACTAATGCCATCGATATAGCTGGGCACATAGCTTAAAAACAAAAAGGCGGTAAAGGCACAGGTCGCGATAATAATCAGATTGTTAATCCAGCGAATAGGTTTCAGCTGAAAAAGACCCACCTTAGGTTCGATCACACAAAAATAAAAGGTGGTTAAAAAATAGAATGCCCAGACCAGAAATCCCCAAAAGCCAAATTCAATCGCTAAGGGGTTGGTAAAGCTGTATTGCTCTTCGCTGGCATAGACGGGGAATTCGACCAGCGGAAACATGATTAGGCCGACATCTAGCCCTGAGGTAAATAGAATGGCTGAAAAGGCCAGCAGAGGCAGGGGCGTTGGCCCAGTGCATTCAAGATTGCGCCATCGTATACAAATAAATACGGATGTCGCCAGGGTGACCGCAATAGCGACCGAGAGTATTTCGTACATCGCGCCTAACCCGCGCTTACTGCTGCGGGCTAGCGTGAACTGAGCGCAGTAGTCGACCCATGGGGGTCTTACCTAGGTGGCTACTAAAGTCGTTGTTTTCCCAGGCGGTATGGCCACCGATCATAACCAGATTAACCACACCGTCTGAGCGATTTACCAGCTGCTCAGTTTGAAATTCTTCACGGTGGATGCGTTTTACATGCTGCTCGCCGTCATAGGCCGCGAGCTTTTCAGGATCGACAAGAATTAGGTCGGCAATATCCCCTTCATAAATACTGCCGCCATCGACACCAAACACCTCTGCGGCATCTTTGGTCAGTCGCTTAACCATATAGCTGACATC
>CAJJAS010000087.1 GCA_905182245.1 gamma proteobacterium HTCC2207
CCCGGTTCCACAGGGGGCCTATTTGTCATCGACACGGCCAGTAATATGGGTCCTATTTATGCAGAAGGAGTTAATCCCAGTCCGAACAATCTTATTTTAGATACCTTCAATCTGGTAAAATTTTTAAATAGTAGCCTCACCGAACGCGCCAACCACAATGTTTTTTCCGATCGTATTTCTAGACGTGTTATTAAAGACTTAGCCCGCCAGTGGGGAGAGAAAATACTTCGCCAAGAAACCCATATTAAAGATCGCGCCAAAGTAAATATTGCCTGCGGCATTACATCAACACTGTGCATGCTGTCTAAAACAGATTCCTTCGAAAACTTTCTCAAGCTCTGTGGGCAATCCCCATCGTCACAGCCTGCAGAGAGTTACATCAGAATCAGCAACGATATTTGGAACACTGGGCCGGCCAATATTAACCAGCATCAATCGCAGCCCTCAGATCCCGTTATCTATGCCGCAATGCAGCGGCGGCAGGCGCGACTTAAACTAGTGAGCGGGCTTAGAGTTAATACCAGCCTAAACGGTGCCTGCATTGAACTGGTAGAGGAACAGACTGAGATGCAGCCCGGCAAGCCTATTGCCTTGCGCGCTAAAGGCACTCAGCGCTGGGCAGCGGGGATTATCCGCTGGAAGCAGATCACACCGTCTCTAAGCACATTATGTGGGGTTCAGTTTCCAACTAAATACTGTATTCCTGCCGCTATTCGCGGATTCAGGCGAACACAAAATTCTGACCGACAATTTATGCAGGCTATTATTTTTAGCCGTCAAAAAGATCTCAGCGAAGAGACCACATTGATTTGCCCACCCCTGCGTTATACCAAGGGTGCGAAAATCCAGCTACTCACAATCAACAATCAATACACCGCAGTTTTACTTGAAGAAATTGAAACCACCGAGCATCTCTCTCATTTTAAAATAGCGATTTATTAATTATGTTTTCTCAGGATCCACTGAATATATTGATCGTCGAAAAATCCCATGACGAAGCCAATCGATACAGTAGTATTTTGCGCAGCGCTGACTATCAGGTAGATGCCAAACTCGCAGGCAATGAAGAAGAGCTACAAAAGTATCTGTCCATGCGCAACTGGGATCTGTTAATTGCGCCCATGAACTACGCAAACCTTCCCGTGCAAAATATTTTCCAGCGCATCCGTCGCAGTGAGCGCGATATTCCAGTTATTTTGATCAATCCTGACTATGACCCTATCAAACTTATTGAGGGCCTTCGCCTAGGCGCTCAGGATGTAGTTGTCGAGGATCAAGACCAACATCTAATCAGGGTAGTGGCACGCTCATTGGCGGGTGTTTACGAGCGCCGCCAATGCCGCGAATGGGAACGCAAACTGTCCCTGGCCGAAAAACGCGCCCAGTACCTAATGGATATCGCCCGTTTTTCCATTGCGGTTGTTCAGGAAGGTACCTACGTCTATGCCAATGAAGCCTGTGCGGCGGTGTTTGGCTTTGCCGAACCCGATGAGATGCTATGCCTGCCTATCATTGATAATATCGCCGCCAGCGATCGAGAAAAGTTAAAAGCCTATATGGTGCCGTTAGAAGCTAAAGACGAAATTATCCCCTTCGAAGCCGTGGTCAAAACCGTCGATATTGACGGCGCTGAGCTCAGTGCCTTTTTGGAAATCGGCCAGATTCAGTACGAGGGCGAACCGGCCCTGCAATTTACTATTAATAAAGATAAACTGTTCGATGCCCATATAGAGAAGACCGAAGAATCCTCGGCAACGGAATACAGCGCTATCCAGCCTCAGCTGGTTTATGAGCTTATTAGCCGGGCTATTAGTAAGTCGGTGCAGACCGGACAGGACAGTATTTTACTTAATATTCAGATGGATCGATTTAGCCAGCTGAAGGAAGATCTTGGTATTGCCAAAGCCGAAAAAATTGCCCATTCACTGGTTAGCTATGTGGTTGATATCTTTAGCCATAATGTTGACTATGGTCGTTTGACCGAAAATTCATTTATTGTCACCTTGGCTGAAACCATCGAAGAGCAGGCGCTGGTAATTGCTGCTGATATCGCGCAAAAAATCAGCCAGGAACTCTTTGATATCGATAATGAAACCTTCTCTTTGACCACTAGCATTGGCGGCACCTTACTCAATGAAAACGTGCCCTCGGTGGAACGGGCCCTGGCGCGTAGTCAGGAAGTGGTAGATGAACTCCGTGACGAGCAGGGTATTGGTAATGGCACCAAATTCTATATGCCAGACATACATTCTAATGAGGTTTCAGACAATGAAGCCGTCATTATTACCGCCAAGCGGCTACTCGGGGAAGAGCTTTTCTCAATCCGCTATCAGCCCATTGTTGCGCTCACTAGTGGTGGCAGCGGCAAGGAATACTACGAGGTAATTCTCGGGGTAAACAAGGCAGTACCTGCCAACGAAATTCCCACAGATTTTATCAATGACCTGTTTAAGTCCGAGATTGCCTCAGATGTAGATCGCTGGGTGATCAACAAGGCTCTGGCCTCTCTTTCTGAAAAACTCAAGGTCAATCCAGAGACCCAGCTGTTTATCAATATCAGCACCCAGTCTTTTTCCGATGATACCTTTTTACCCTGGCTTAAAGAGGCCCTTGAAAAAACCAAGCTGCCCGCTAATGCATTGATTTTTCAGTTCCGAGAAATTGATGCAGTGCGTCATTTAAATCAGGCCACGGCTATTTCTGATCAGATGAAAAAGGTTAATGGGCAAATTAGTATTGCTAACTTTGGTCTGGCGATTAACCCCCTTAAAACATTGGAGCGGGTGGCTGTGGATTTTGTAAAGATTGACCGCCTGATTGTCGAGAAGCTCGATCAGAGCGGCGATGGCAAAGCGGAGTTCCAAGCATTGATGGGTGGCATGACGGGCACTGGTGTGGATGTGATTGTGCCGTTCGTTGAGAAAGCCAATATCTTGCCGATTCTATGGCAGCAGGGTGTTCAGTATATTCAGGGGCACTATGTTAAAAAGCCCGCTTTTGAAATGGATTATGATTTCTCTGAAGGGTCCTAATATCTCGAAAGGCTTTTAGTTTTAGGACGCTGATGGCTCTGCCCTTTTTTAGGAGCCGCTGACGGCTCCTTATTCGGTGCCGCTGAGGCCCTTGTTCTTTACTAAGAGCCGCGGCTCATACCTAATTTAATCACCAAGGCTAATAGTATCTTTGTCGGAATATCCCAGCAGATAAAGAATACCATCAAGACCTACATTTGAGATCGACTGTTTAGCCGAGGCTTTCACCAGAGGCTTGGCTCTAAAAGCAATGCCCAATCCAGCGATCGCCAGCATGGGTAAATCGTTTGCACCATCGCCCACGGCAATTACCTGCTCCAGACGCAATCCTTCTTTGGCTGCAATCTCACGGAGTAATTCTGCCTTGCGCTGGCCGTCAATAATCTCGCCCTTAACGCGACCTGTCACTACACCATTCTCAATATCCAGCTCATTGGCGTACACATAGTCGACGCCTAAAATCCCCTGAAGATAACGGCCAAAAAAGGTGAAACCTCCAGAGACAATGGCGGTTTTATAGCCCAGCTGCTTAAGGGTTTTAATCAGATGCTCAGCCCCTTCGTTGAGGCGCAATCTGGCGGCGACAGTCGCCAAGACATCCGCACTCAACCCTTCAAGTAATGCCATGCGCTGGGTAAAGCTCTCTTTGAAATCTATCTCGCCCTGCATGGCTGCTTCGGTAATCGCGGCAACCTGCTCACCCACCCCCGCCTCTATCGCCAGCTCATCGATAACTTCGGCGTCAATCAAAGTGGAGTCCATATCGAATACCACGAGCTGTCGATTGCGACGGAAAATATTATCTTCCTGATAGGCGATATCAATATTATGCTCACCTGCTAACTCCAGCAGGGAATTACGCAGACTGGTGGCGTCGTGAGCCTGACCACGGGCAGAAAATTCAATGCAGGCTCGGCCTAGCTGATCACTTTCGTTGAGCTGTACACGGCCGGAAAGGCGGACTATTTTATCGATATTCAGTCCCTGCTCACTGGCAACCTTAGTGACTGCCGCCAAATGACAGGCATCAATTTTGCGGGCCAACAGAGTCACAATATGGCGAGGTTTGCCCTGCTGTTCTACCCAATTCTGGTAGCCGTCCTCGGTGATCGGTAAAAACCGCCCAACCATATCGAGTTTATCAAGGCTGGCGAGCACTCCATCGGTTACATCGCTGGTCTGTTCGCTCCGGGGAACGGCGGCAAGAATGCCCAGATTAAGTTGATTGTGAATAACGGCCTGACCAATATCCAGAACAGTGACATCGTAGCGAGCCAATACATCGGTCACAGCACTAGTCACGCCCGGTTTATCCTGCCCTGACACGTTGATAAGTAAAATATCTTTCACAGATTGCCGCCGCCGTTATT
>CAJJAS010000088.1 GCA_905182245.1 gamma proteobacterium HTCC2207
CGGAATTAGTGGTGTGCACATGGGTATCACCAAAGAGTATCTGCTTGTCTTGGTCGACGGCCAATGCTTCCCGAGCGCTGGCTTGACGACTGCCACGATCATCGATAACCGCTTCTGGTAGCCGTGCCTCAGTGACCTTGGCAAATACTAAGGGTGAGTCTTCCCATGCGTCGTTGGGGTCGGCAAAATAGCCTGGAAAAAATTTATACACTGGTTCTGGCGCGTTGCCCGTAAACACAATCACTACCACCAGTGCCAAACTAAACACCGTTATTAATATCCGCTTTAACATCTTTTTCCCCTCTCAATATTATTTTTAACTTTCTATAATTTATTCTAATTTTTTAAACGTATTTCAAGCAGCCCCGTAACTCCGGGCAACAAACCAGTATAGGCCCAGCCCACAGAGCAGGGCAGATGCCATATCCATAAGTAGGGCAGAATTTTTTGCCAGTAGGGATTTGCCAATCCAATAGGCGACTAACCAAGCCAGGCCCACAATGATTAGCTGACCTATTTCCACGCCCAGATTAAAACCGAGTAATGCTGGCCACAGCTGGTTGCTGGGTAGGGATATCTCAGTCAACACCTGAGCAAAACCAAAACCATGAATTAAACCAAAAGCTAGGCTCAGTATTGGGCGCATCGCGATAGCGCTTTGCTGATCTCTGGACTGCGGCAAATAGGCCAGAGTAAACATAATTAAGCCAATACAGCTGAGCACTGCCAAGCCAATACCCCAGATAAAAGCGCACAGCAGCATAACCAATAAGCCGGCGGTAAACACTAGGGCAATTTGACGATTGGCTGAGGTTCGGGCACCAATATTTTCTGCGGCAACCAGTGCAATCGTAAAGCCTATAACGGCTTCGATTGCCAAAGTGTCTGGCGTGATAATGCCCATCACTGCAAGACTTAACGTGATGCTATGACCGACTGTGAACCCAGACACCATCCATATCACGTCCCGCAGACCACGGAGTAAAAGCAATAGGGCCAGCAAGAAAGCAATATGGTCGATGCCGCCAAATATATGCTCCATGCCCAATGCCGCATACTGACTGATCGTACGATACAGGCTGTTGGTGGTGGCTAGCTGAGTCTGACTGATCTGATGGCTGCGTACGGCGTCGGTAAATAGATATTCGACGGAAGCCGGGCTATCAATAGTGCTGTCCCGCTCGATAGCAATACGAGCGTAATGTACATGGGAGGGGGCGACGGCAAAAAAGCTATTGAGCTCAATACTGTTGTTAGCAGCAGCTGCGGCGGGCGCACAGTTAAAGCTGAGACTGGCACGAAGATAGCCTGCAGCAGCAGGCAATATTTTAGCCAACCCTTGAGGGGGGCAGGGCTGATTACTGCCCTGGACCTGAATATTATCTTGCAGATGGCGGAGTAAAATACTCTCTGGGGTCTGCGATTGCACGGCCAGAAAACGGGTGACCTCACGAGTTTTAACCGTGAACACCATACTGACTTTCTGCTCGTCGAAAGTCCACAGAGAGAATGACTGGCTGCGATTATGGGCCTCACTCAAGGGGCTCAGCAGCAAGAGAAATAGAAATAGGCGGGATAGGCTATTCATAAACGCTCATGGCTGTTCATAGTCGCTCATGGCTGTTCATGGCTTGCCCCAGTCTGCAGTCCACTGGATATCGGCGGTTGCTTTTAAGCGAGTCAAATAATCTTCGAGGGCCTGCTCTTGGCCATCACTGGCTTCTATCTCGGTCATTATGCCGGCCAGAATTGATTGCAGGACTACAGTGCGGACGGCCATATCTGTGCGTACTAAGCCTGCGTTAATACCCTGCTGTATAAGCAGTTCTTCGTCGATCAGGCGCTGTAATACGAGTTCGCGATCAAGGTCGGTGATGGCATCGCGCCTGTCGTCGGCCAGCATTTTTAGTGCGCGCTGGTATTCCAGCAGGCGAACTTCTGTACTGTTTACCTTAGCAATGACAGAGGCCGAAAGTGGCTGGTTTGAATTGGTCCAGCTGTTAGCGCTGACATTGCCTAGCACGACTGCCAGGGCAATACCTATACCTAGCAAAGCGCCCAGTGCAAGAATTCTCAATGAGGTTTGATTGCCGGCGCTATTCATCATTAAGCCTATTCATCACCAACCCCCAGTAACTGGTCACTGTCGACCGTAATCTGTGCCTGTTGGCGCAATGTTACTAGACGCGTTTGCAGCGCCATATCACGCCCACGCCTACGATATTCAGCTTCAACCTGAGGGCGAACCTCAGTGAGAGGTGAAATCTGTTCTGGCTGTTTGGCGATAAGGTGCAAGAGATAAATCCCATCTGGACGCTGAAGAGGGGCGGTTGTTTCACCTTCTGTCAGCGTTAGGGCGATATCAGCTAATGGGTTGCCAAGGTAGCGGCGCAGCATATGTGCGGGCAGGGCTGAGGCCGGCAGTAATGAACGCTGGTCAGCTGGAATTTTAGCGGATGCAAAAGCCCGCTGTGCCTGTTCCATGCGCTCAAATTTATAGGCCTGTAACTCTAGGCGCAACGGTTGGGCAAATAGGGCTCGATACTCAAGATGAAATGTTTGCAGCTGTTGCTCATCAATTGGCCTGTCTAAGAACTCTGTCACGGTCT
>CAJJAS010000089.1 GCA_905182245.1 gamma proteobacterium HTCC2207
TATGGAATCAAAAATTTTCGACGACATCTGAATAATCTGTGCCGAAGCCTGATATGCCTGCTGTAATCGAATTAAATCTGCGGCCTCTTGATCAAGACTCACGCCCGAGACCTGATCTCTAGATTGCACGGCCTGGTCGTAAACAACCTGCAGTGCGTCTTGAGAAATTCTGGCCAAGGTTGCCTTGTTGCCCACGGTGCTCACCAGATCAATGTAGCCGTCACTAATAGTGCGTCCATTGGCGAGAACGGCTTTATCTTGCAGCGCTACCATCTGTAACATGTTGCCGTTATTGCCGATGCCGTCTTGATTGCCATCAACCACATAGCGATCGCCGGTGACCGGTGCGCTATCAAAAGACAGGGTCAAGGTTTTGTACTTTATATCTTCGCCCGCCACATAGGTGCGGTTAGCAACTACGGTGTCGGTTCCGGTATTGGTGATGGTATAGGTCGTCGACGATGTAAAGTCGATACGAAATGGAGGCTCATCTGCAACAGTAGTTGTGGCATCAGGTGCAGTGAAACCGGCTGCAATTTTGGCACTGCCCGCCCCTGTTACAAAAACCGCTAAGTCTTCATCGGCCGAGCCGTTCATGTACACGCCAGTGCGTAAACCCAGTACGGCAAGATCCGCGGGCACGCCATTGGTGCCAAAGGTAAAGCGCACTTTGTCTGCACTGTCTAACTGCAAAGAACCCACATAGGTGTCATTCGCCTGACCCAAGGCATTGGTTGCAGAGGTCGCATCTGGATTACTAAGAACAATATTTTCGCCCTCAAAGCCAGGCGCATTGGTGACAACTAATCCGCCTTCACGGCTGACATAAGACATTACATTTGTTGTGGCAGTCTGGTTATTAATGGCCGTCGATAAAGCTTCAATATCTGCCGGGTAGGCGCCACCGCCAATCAGTACATTGTTAATTTTTACCTGCTGAGTGAGATCTATGTTTTCAGCTGTCGAACGAATCACATTACTCGCCGTGGCTGTAACGCCGGTAGTGCTGGTGGCTCCATTGAGCCAGGTGGCCATTGCCGCTGCGGAGCTTTTGGTGTTCGTTGCCAGTGTCAGTGCAGACAGCGACTGGCCATTTAATACCAGGCTATCGGCGGCAATTAAATCGATGGTCGTGCCGGATACATTGTCCTGTAATCGCACGGCGGCTGTTTGCACCTGGGCATTAATCGTGGTGACCTGGGCTACCATGCCAGTGCCTGCCGCGTTGGCGACAAACCCATTCTGTTGAATGCTGCTGGCTAAAAAGCCATAGGTCATATCCAGATCCTGATACGCATCGGTGCCAGTAGCATTCAGATAGGTACTGCTATATGAGTCTGCTGTGCCAAAAGCGGCATCCCCAGACATCAATGCAGCCTGAGTACTGGCATCAATACCATGACCTAAAACATGGACACCCTCGTGGGTCATTACCTGAAAGCGAATGGTGCTGTCCTGAGGGACTTCCATCATCAGGGCGACCTTGTCTGCCCCCTTAGGAATAATAAATGCCGGCTCGATATTACTGGCAGTCGTGGCAACACCCGCGGCGATACCCGGGTTATTACCCAGAGTATAAATATCGGTACCCGAGGCAAAGCCGGTAAAGTCTGAGACCTGACCGTATTCTAGGGTGACCTTGGTGTCGCTAAGATTGCTGGCACTGGGCATAACGCGCAATCTTTCAGCGGCGGCAATGGCCAGTGGATCATCTTGGATTAACCTGAAACCGGCAGCGGGACGCTGGCGAGGCTCAACCGTAAAGGTATCGCCGTCGCTGAGTGTCCCAGCTGAACTAATATTGAGCCCTGCATGAGCGAACCCAGTGGAATCTGGTGTGGCGAATGTGATGGCGCCGGTGGCGCCATCCTGAATGCGCCACTTCGAATCAGTTGCCATCCAGCGCACTTCAAAGGATTCAAATTTAAAGGCCGCCGGGTCTGTCACTTCAATAGACAGTGAGGCATCGCCACTCACCGTAGGAGACGTTACATCAAAGACGGCATCAATCTGGAATAAATCTGTACCACGAGCACCACGAGCATCGAGGCCCGAGGTGTGAATGGCATTTATTTCCTTAACAACGGTCTGTGCTAGATAATCAAAACCATCCATCGCCGGACCCAGGGTCTGACTGCGAAGATTAATTAATCCGCCCAGCAACCCACTGCTAACCGTACTAGCTGCTCGTGGCTCTCCGAAAGGATCCAGCACAATATCGACGCGGCCAGGGTCATTGGCATCAAAGCTGACACCTAGGTCTACTGATTTTTTGCCATCGACTAAGAGTGAGCCCGAGCTGCTACCGAGGCGCACACTGACTTCACCAGAGGGGGCTTCGGAGATATGTATTTTACTGATGTCCGACAGATCACGAAGCACCTGATCTCGCTGATCAAGCAAACCGGCCGGCTGTTTAGCAATTGAAATTTTGCCATTTAGCTGGGTGTTAATGGTCGCCAACTGCTTAGTCAGGGTGTTCACCGTACTGACTTGCAGAGTAATACCGGACTGGGATTCTGTCGCGATCGCACCCAGATGGCCGGCCAGTTCTCTGAAGCGAGAGGCTAGGCCCTCGGCATCGCGAACAAACATATTACGCTGAATAGTCGATGCGGGGTCGGCACTAAGATCACTGGCTGTTGCAAAAAACTTGTCCAGCGCACTGGATAAACCAGAGGTCTGCGAACCCATCAGATCGACGATACGATTGGCATAGCTGATCATGGGTTCCTGCGTTGACAGGTCACTGTTGCTGTCACGCAGACTACTTTCAATAAACTCATCGTAGGCGCGAGTAATATTATCTAGGCGCGCACCGGTACCAATAAAAACCGTACCCTGCTGACTGGGCATGCTCTCAGTACTGGTGGCCACCTGCCGGGAATAACCCTCGGTATTCAGGTTGGCAATGTTGTTACTGACCGTGGCCAGCGACTGCCTGTACAGCTGAGCGGCACCGGCACCAATGGATAAAATATCACTCATAATTTAATTCCTGCCGCGGGCAACGAGCCCTGCGGATGAAGTGGCAATGAAGGCTTTTCTTCAACTGGATTCAGGGGCAAACTTGGGCTTGCCTCTCTAATCGTCAATTGCTGATAAGCGTCCATCGCTTTAGTACTATTAGTCTGAGTTTTAACCTGCTCGGTCAACCAATCGCCGAGTCCAAATACGCCCTTTTGTGACATTACCTGAGACAGTTCCTGATGGTACATCTGCTCAAAAGTATCGACACTTGAAGAACCCATAAGGTCACTTTTCATTGGCTCGTTAGCTTCGCGTATAGACTTGAATACCATCTGTACAAACATGGCTTCAAACTGGCGGCCAACTTCTTGTGCAGCGCTTTCGTCGTTATTCTTGGCGCGTGTGCGCAGCTCACCGAGACCGGCGAAATCAAGATAACTCTTAGCTGACAAGGTTGTTTCAGTCACTTAGATCACCACCAAGTCTGCGCGCAGGCTACCGGAAGTTTTCAGTGCTTCGAGTATGGCGATTAATGAAGAAGGTGATGCGCCCACCTGATTGACGGCGTCCACTATGTCACGCAGATCTACACCAGGTTGGAAAAGAAACATTTTATTTCTGGGTTCAGTCACCTCAATGTTGGCATTTTGCACGCCCACTGTTACGCCATCGGTAAAGGCGTCGGGCTGGCTTACTTCGTTGGTGGCGGAAATATTCACGGTGATCGGGCCATGGGTAACGGCCACTGCCGAAACCTTAACGTTGCGATTAATAACCGCGGTTCCGGTTCTTGAATTAATCACGATGCGTGCCGGTGGCTCGCCGGGGGTGACATCCAGGTTTTCAATCATACTCAAAAAGGTGACGCGCTGAGAGGAATCCTTAGGTGCCATTACTGCGATGGAAACACCATCGATGGCACTGGCAACACCTGGGCCAAAGGCCAGATTAATCGCTTCAGTAATCGCATTAGAGGTCGAGAAATCTGCGTTGCGCACATTCAATACAATGTGGTCTGAGGTTTCAAAAGGGGTATCAACCATACGCTCGACAGTCGCACCATTGGGGATACGACCTGAGGTCGGAACGCCAATTTGAATACTACTACCCGCGGCATTGGACGTAATACCGGTTACGGTCATGGCGCCCTGAGCCAGGGCATAGGTTTGGCCATCGACGCCGCGTAGCTGAGTCATTATCAGGCTACCACCGCGCAGAGATTCCGCCACACCAATAGCCGCTACATTAATATCAATGCGCTGACCGGGCTTGGCAAATGGAGGCAGTTCGGCAGTGACCATCACTGCGGCAACATTCTCCAACTTTAATTCTTTTTTGGCATTCTGCGCTGCTAAAGCAGCCATCTGATCACCGAGATCGTAATCACTCACTGGTCCATCAACACTGACACCCAGTCCCGATAACATGGTTTTTAATGTCTGGGCTGTCAGCGGTAAATCTTTACCGTCGCCAGAACCTTGCAGACCGACCACGAGACCGAAGCCAATTAATTTGTTGCTGCGCACGCCGGCGACATCGGTAATATCTTTAATCCGATCTGCCGCTGCTGTGGACGTTGCCAGTATGGCTGCGACCAATGCGCTCAACAAAATTATGCGTTTAACTGTAAACATTACTGTTCTCCAAAAGCCGCTTAAAAGGGCCAGAATTTATAGAGCATTCCAGTGCCCCAAGCAGGGCGAGATGCTGACGCCAGATCACCGGTGCCGCGATATGAAATCTGGGCATGGGCAATACGCTGCGACAAAATAGTGTTATCAGGCTGAATATCTGCCGGGCGAATAATGCCCTTGACCTGAATAAATTCACTACCCTCGGTCAGTGCCAATTGCTTTTCACCAATAATGACTAGGTTGCCGTTAGACAAGACCTCAACCACCATTGCAGATATAGAACCGGTTAATGTTGCTGCCTGTCCTGCCGTACCAGTACCTTCACTAGTAATACTTGAACCATCTGTTTTCACCGCATCAAAAAAGCCTGCGCCAAAACCAAGTTTCGCAACAATTGAATCTTTCTGATTAAGGCCAATCGCGTCGTTAGTAGATTCGCGACTGGTGCTTAAGCCAGAGGTGCGAGATGCCTGTGTGGTTTCATTAAGTAGTACGGTGATTAAATCACCCACTTTAATTTCGGTGGCCTGATAGCTGCGCAGATCACCAAACAGACTGCGACCATTAGCAAAAATTGACCCGGTAACCTGAGTGGGCGCAGCATCTGGAATCGGCTGCACCGGCGCAAATTCTGCAGTCGGCATCATGCGCGGCTGAGCAACGCAGGCCGTCAAAACGCTAGCCATGGATAAAGTTGTTATTAAACGAAACATAGTTAAAAACCTGTCTTAAAGATTATTGTTCAAGAAGCGCAACATACCGTCTGCCGCAGCGATGGCTTTCGAGTTAACCTCGTAGGCGCGCTGGGTTTCTATCATATTGACCATTTCTTCAACCACATTAACGTTGGAGGCTTCCAATGAACCCTGCATCAACATACCTGCGCCATCCTGTCCGGGGATGCTAATAATCGCATCGCCACTGGCATTGGTTGGACGCATTAAATTACGACCCATTGGCTGCAAACCAGCATTATTAACGAAGCGCGACAGCTGTAGCTGACCGATCTCCGCTGATCCACCACTGTTGGCTAGCTCTGCTGTCACGGTGCCATCACGGCCAATAGTAATGCTCGCGGTGTTTTGCGGAACGTTAATCGCCGGAACGATAGGCTCTCCACCGGCGGTAACCAGCTGGCCTTCAGAAGACAGTTTTAAAGAACCATCTCGGGTATAGGCCAAGGAACCATCAGCTTGCTGCACGGCGAGATAACCATCACCGGTCACTGCCACATCAAGGGCGTTTTCGGTGGTAATAATATTGCCCTGCATATGCAGCTTTTCGGTGGCCATAACTCTTGTACCTGTTCCCAGCATCAAGCCAGTCGGGGTAGCATTTTCTGCGTCTGCCTGTCCGCCGGCCGGAACGATGTTTTGATAGAGTAGGTCTTCAAAGACCGCTCGGTCTTTCTTGAAACCGGTGGTATTAACGTTAGCTAGGTTGTTCGAAATAACCTGCATGCGCGTTTGCTGCGCTGTTAATCCTGTTTTGGCGATCCAAAGTGATGCGTCCATTATTCTTATCCTCTAATTAGATTTCGATGACTTAAGCGCGCTGGCTTAAGGCAGTCTCATCATGCTTGAGCCAGTCTCATCAATAGACTTGGCTTCGGTAATCATTTTTATCTGCGCTTCAAATGAGCGGCTAAAGTCCATCATCTTGACCATGGCTTCGACGGGGTTGACGTTACTGCCTTCAAGAACACCACTCTGTAAAGAAGCGGCTCTTGGTCCAGTGTCAAAATCTTGACCCTGGAGTGCTTTATTAAATGGCTCATAGAGACCATCTTCGCGACGAACCAATGGTGTGGCACTCGCATCGCGCAGCATTAGCTGACCAATTTGCAGCGGCGGTAAATCTGGCTGAGATGGAGACTCGGCAAAGACCGAACCATCGGGGCTAATGCTAACCAGCTGCCCCGCAGGGACTGTGATCGGACCGGCTTCACCCAAAATCAGGTGGCCAGCGGCATTCTCTATCACACCGGTAGCATTAACACGCAGATCACCACGGCGGGTAAAACCAATCTCGCCGTTAGTCGCCTGTACGCCCAGAACTGTGTCGCCATTAAGTGCAACGTCCATTTGGTTACCCGTTTGTTGAATGGTACCCGGCTCAAGATTAATTAAATCGCGCTTGGTATTAGCAGGTTGGAAACGGGTTTCATAGCCGGCGCCATCAAGCTTTACTGCCTGTGTTGCACCCTGATAACTCTCTTTAAATCCAGTGGTCGAGACATTAGCGAGTGCGTTGGTAATCTGCGCTCTAATCTTCGACTGGCTCTGAATTGCTGCCAGAGATGTCATTGCTAATCTATCCATTTCCCTTCTCCGCTATTTATTACAATTATTTATTTATTGCCGTTAATTATTTTTATCCGCGGATATTAATAATTGTTTGGGTTAACGATGAACTTGTCTCAATCGCCTTGGCATTCGCCTGGAAGTTTCGCTGTGCGGTAATTAGGTCAACCAGCTCAGCCGTCAGATCCACGTTGGAACGTTCACGCGCACCAGCACGAATAGTTCCGAAACCTGCAGCACCGGGTTCACCCAAAGTTGCGTCGCCAGAACCAGAGGTTGCCGAGTAACTCGTGTCACCTACCTGACGCAAACCTTTTGGCGTAGCAAAGTTAGCCAGAATAATTTTGCCCAGAGATTTCTGTGAGCCGTTTGAATAACTCGCAACTACCAGGCCATCATCGCCGATGTTTACACCAACCAAATCACCTTCAGGAGCACCATTCTGTGACTGGCTTAGTACAGCAAATGGGCTGTTAAACTGAGTACTGTTGTTGTAGCCCAACTGAATACCACCACCTGTAATATTGTCACTCTCAAGCTTGGCGCCACCGATTGGCGACACCAAGGTTCCACTGGTGTCAAAAGTCAGTTCGCCTTTGTCTAGGAAAATAGGTGTCCAATAAGGAATGTCTTTATCATCAAAATCTGCCTTGTCGGTTGTTTCAACCCAGTTACCGGCGTTGTCCTGAGTAACATAGACTTCACTGGTACCCGCACTATCTGGGACAAGTTCAATGTAGGAAGAAGCTTTACCAAAACCGGCCTGAATATTTTCAAGACCCCAATCGGCGTGACCAGCAACCTGAATAAATGAGCTGTCTGAGGAAGTAGCTCCGGTAATCACAATGGTCTCTGCTGTTTCATCAAAGCCAACAGAAACACCGGAAACACTACGACCCAAGGCGTCGGCCATCAAATTGATCTTAGATTCTAGATGCTCTGTAAAGGTACCAATTGAGTACTGACCTTCGGTTAACTGAATCTGCGCTGAAATACCATCGACAATAACGGTGACGTTTTGATTGTCGGTATTAACCGCAAACGATTTACGCGGGTCAATGCCCATCTGGTTACCCGTCACTAATGCTGGGGTAGAAATCTGACCACGAACGGCTGGAAGATTATTAATCTGTGAGGTTGCTGCCTGGACCAAATGGCCTGTGGCGTTCATCCCTAATAGGGTCTGAGCCATGGTGCCTACAGCACTTATTTCAATACTAGATTCATCACCCGTTGTACCAGAGGCAACAATAAATTTACCTTCGGTATAGGTAACAGAAATACCATAGCGTTGATTTGCCTCTGTGGTAAACGCTCCGCCATTGGGTTGCACATTGCTCAAAATAACATCAGATACATCAGTATCCAGTGCCGGTAATAGTTGACCAAAAGAGGTGATGTTGCCGCCGGCATCTGTTACCTGGGCACTCACACCAAACACATCATTGGTCGCTGTGCCAGAGGGGCCAGAACTCAGGTAGATTGAATCTGTGCCACTGTTGGCCTGTAAGAATCTAAATCCTTGACTGGCCGCATCGTAGCTCACTGTCATGTCGGCAAAATTGGCATCCGCCGCTAGGGCTTGATTGATCGCATAAGCGAGAGGCTCAGGCGTCATTAATCCATCAGCGGGGAAACCTGTGAGATTACCAACATCGAGATCAAACGCCTGGGTAGCACCCGCGGCATCTAATCGAGTAATTTTTAATAACTGTGATGGGGCGGCACTAAAGTCGAAGGTTTTGCCATCACCAAAGCGCTCATTGATAACATTGGTTAATTCAAAGGCGATCTCGGATCCCGATAACTTGCGTGCATTACCCTGTAGATGTTCCAGGCCTATGCTTATCGCTGGAGAGTCATCGATGCTGAGACTAAACATACCGGTAAGGTCTGCTCTCGACATCGCAGTGCCGACCGCTGTAGTCGTTGTAAAATCAATACCATCGCTGTTGTTTGTCAGATTTAATCCGTCGGTATAAATAGAGTCTTCAGCAAGGGCGAAGTTAACGCTCGCTGGCTGAGAATCTGTAGGCGTTGAAAGATTATCAAAAGAATACTTCTTATAAAGAGTACCCAGAGTAACCAAATACTTTTCACTCTCGGCACTGGTTTTCTGCAGGGCTAAAAGATCTGACTGAGTTTTAACTTCACCATACTTGTTTACAAAGTATTGGTCGCCAGCCGTATCTGATGCCTGAATCAATGCCGAATCAACAGCCTGATCATCAATATAAACATAGGTCTGCCATTTGTTGAATGGCACATCCGCTGTGGCTTCTGCCGTTTTAGCATAATAGATAGTTGCCAGGTGGCTAGAACCAGAAGTACCGTAAACGGTTAAGGATGTTGTCTTGTTATAGGTTTCTGGTTTGCTCGGATTAAATGCTTCAATAATTGGGGCCGCATCGGATGGCAGGTTAAGACCTAACTCTACCTCAGTGGTTGGGAGGAACTCGGACACTGTCGCCCGGGGAATAGCCAGAGCGCTCATGGGCTCACCAAAGTCAGCTTTGTTAGTCGAATCCACCGGCAGTGCCTGCAATGCCTGACCGGCACTGTTCACCATCTGGTTTTGTTCGTTCAACATAAATGCACCGTTACGGGTATAGATTTTGGTCCCGTCTGGCGATTCCAATGGGAAGAAACCATCACCGGTAATGGCCAAATCTAGGGAGTTTGCAGAGAACTCGATGTTGCCCTGACTGAATTCTTGACTCACCTCTTTCAGCGATACACCACGACCAATAACACTGGACGCTTTCTGTAATGGTGATGTCGCAAAAATATCTCCGAAATCCGCATCTGAGCGTTTAAAGCCCGAGGTACCGGAGTTAGCAATGTTGTTCGAGGTTACAGACAATTCTGTAGTCGCTGCATTAAGACCTGTAAGTGACGTATAAAATGACATTCGTTCTTCTCCTATTGCCCGTCGATGACGGCGCTAAATTCTATTTTTTAAATTCCGATTCTTTCGACTTGAGCCAGGGTGACAAAATCGCCATCGCCAACCTCAAGGGATAATTCTTGTGACTCTGGATCCCAGCTCACGCTTTTCACCTCGGCCATGGTTGTTACTGGTGCTGTCTCAAGCTTGCCGTTGCGGACAACACTGGCACTCATCACATAATTGCCATTGGCGGCCAAATCGCCTTCGCGGTTATAACCATTCCAGTTTAAATTCAAACGTCCGGGTAGCTGTGCACCCTGAGTTTCACGGAACACCAACTCACCAGAAGATGGGTCATAAACACTTAGAATCACTGACTCAGCACCATTGGGCAGATCGATGGATCCCTGAGATTGGGCACCGTTGCCACCTTCGAAGAAACCACCTTCAACCGCCACTTTCTTGCCGACCAAATTAGCGCCGGTGAGCATTTGATCCTGGCGCATACCAGTCACCATGCTTTCAAGAGATCCCTGCATACCTTTGATACCTTCAACAGACGAGAACTGCGCCAGCTGTGCAACAAAGGCTTCGTTGTCCATGGGGTCAAGGGGGTTCTGGTTAGTAAGCTGTGTCGTGAGCAATGTTAAAAAAGCATCGCGACCAAGCTCGTCCTCTCCCGAAAGAGCGGCAAGTTGCTGATCTGCATATTGATCAGTGGTCAAAAATGAGGTGTCTGTAACGCTGGCTACCATTTTAAAATTCCTTAAGCTTTCGTGATGTCGAGGGTACGCATCATTAGCTGGCGCGCCGTATTAACAACTTCAACGTTGTTTTGGTAGCTGCGAGCAGCGCCCATCATGTCAACCATCTCAGTTACTTCATTAACATTTGAAACGTACACAAAGCCGTCTTTATCCGCTTTGGGATTGCCAGGATCATGGAGTTTCTGATTCGGGGTGCTGTCATCAACCATGCCACTAACGCGCACACCACCGACAAACTGAGCACCCTGAGTGGTCATTTGTTTGTTGAGCAATGTTTCAAAAACCGGGCGTTTAGCTTTAAAGGCATCTGCCTCGCTAGACGCGATGGTTCCCGCATTGGCCATATTCGACGCTGTAGCATTCATGCGTACCATCTGAGCGTTAAGTGCCGTTCCGGCGATTCCAAATATATTATTTAATGACATGTTTATTAATCTCCTCGCAAGGCTTTGCGAATTCCGCTGATGTCAGATTCTAAAAAGCGCAATGTCGCCTGATACTGTGCTGCTGCTTTACCGTATTTGGCCTGCTCAACACTCATCTCTACCGTGTTGCCATCCAGCGCCGTGTTAAACGGTATGGTGTAAACTCGGTCGGCCTGACTCAGTGGCTCTGCAGATTCAATATGTGCAGAATGAGTAGAAGCTAACCGGCGGTCTGACTGAGTGTCGTCAAGCACCTTCTTAAAATCGATGTCTTGGGCTTTATAATGAGGTGTGTCGACATTGGCGATATTGCGGGAAATAACTTCCATACGCTGACTGCGCATATCAAGTGCGCGTTCGTGGATGCCAAAAGCCGAATCAAACAATTTCATATCAACCTCGTTAAGTATTTAAATGTTGTGTCGATTGATTACCTGACACTGATTTGATGTGTTGGAAAAAAATACTGACTAACTCAAGTAATGCAAAACAGATGCCAACTTAGCTGGCAATGCCACATTTGCATCATCAAATGCATTAAAATCAATGGGTTACAATATCAAAAAAGATTCAGAACTTAATCAATTGCCACTTTTGTGGCTGAGTCTTGCCGCTGTTCCTTGCCGCTCTGTCGGTATTGCGTCACCCCGACCTGTGCTCCATACTCGGCCTATGCTCAAACCAATATTTTTACTCATTACGCTACTCGTTACGCTGGCCTTAAGCCCCTTTGTCGCCGCCCAAGAATCGACGTTATCCGCCAATAAGCAGCTGTTTATTCAGCAGGCTCAGGCATGGGTGTCTGGGCAGGAACAGGTAAGTCCAAGCCAGATATCGATCGCCGCTATGGATCGCCGCTTAAAGGTACCTATCTGTGCCGAGTCTTTTAGCTTTAGCTTTCCCTATCCATCGAGCACCCAGACATTGCGTGCCCAGTGTTTGGCCAGCGGCTGGCAAGCATTTGTTGGCGTAAGCATTTTTCGGCAGGCAAAAGGCTTTGTCTTTGTGCGTGATATGGATGCAGGAGACAGCCCCAATGCGAATGACCTGCGGCCTACCGTTGTGGGGCGTCCAGTCAAAGGCCTTGTCGATAATTTACAGACACTTGAAAAACACAGCCTGCGCACAGCGGTAACCGCAGGTGAGGTACTTAACAGCCGCCACCTAGTGGAGACCGCCACTGTATTTGAGCTGCGCCGGGACATGCTGGCAGAAGAGATTATTGGGCCCACCGACATTAGGCGCGTGACTCGAGGCCTACCCATGACGTCAAGTAGTCAGCGTTTTCCCGCAAGGCTCTTAGATGAGGCCATTGCAGCGAGAGACTTACGGGCTGGGCAACTGCTTTCGCGCTCGGATCTGCGCATAAAGCATCGCGTAGTTACCAGTACGGCGACATTGACCCATGGGCAAAAGCTAAGCCCAGAGAATACCGCGATACGGGATTATTACGGCAAACTCCCCAGAGACGTCTTGCAATCGATGGCCGATATTAAGCAGATGGAGGCGATTCGCACCATTAGAACCGGGCAATTATTACGCGCCTCAGACCTGAGGGCCGCTGCTCTGGTAAAGAAAGGCGATAGTGTCAAACTGACGGTAGGCGCTGGGCTGCTTAACATCACTGTTACTCTAGTCGCTCTCGAAAGTGGCAAGCAGGGAGAGCAGATTACTATGCTGAACCCGGAATCTAACGAGCAGGTGCGCGGGATAGTCACGGGGCCGGGCCAGGCTAGCGGGCTTTAAAGCCGAAAGCCTGTTAGGCTTATAGTCAGATATAAAGGGTCAATTAAAATTAATTTACTTTTCCCCTAAAGAATTCTAAAGTGCTGTCGACTTACTAAGAGAGAAGACTAATATCTGGTGATAAGCCAGTAGGAGTAAGACCATGACAGACCCAATTTCTAATCTTGGCAGAGCCGCCGTTCAGGTAAATTCCGGCGCCGACAAGATAAACAGCAATAAAGCCAATAATGCTGCCCAACCGGCGGTTGAGAAGGCCCCTGTGCGACCGGCCACTGACGAAGTTATTCTCAGTGAAGCGGCCGAGAGCGCCCTGGCTGATACTGCATTTGATTCCGCTAAGGTAGATCGCATTAAGCAGGCCATCCAAGAGGGCAACTACCCACTAGATGCCAAGCGTATTGCTGAAAGCTTTTTGTCACTTGAGCGCATGATTGGCGGCAAGTAGATAACGCATGACGACCACGGATACAGAGTACCTCGCTCAGACCCTGCACAAAGCGAATGCCCTTAAGGCGGTACTGGACAAAGAGTTCAGTGCCCTTAAAGAGCAGGACCTGACGGCTTTTGAAACCCTGCAAGCGCAAAAACTTGAAATTCTTACGTTTCTCTCCAGCGATGACCTTCTTGAGCGCGTCAAAGCCTATACAGAAAACAGTGACACCGCCGCCGCTAACCTGGCTCTCTGGGATGAGGTAATGCAGCTGATTGCCGAATGCAGAGACCTGCACCGACGCAATGAAGTCTTAATCAGTCGCAAGTTAGATTCCATTCGGGGCGCACTACAGACCATTCAGTCAACAGACGCCCTAAGCAGCGTAGAAGTCTATGATCGATTGGGTAAGATTCGCCAGGGCCGCAGTCGCCAAAGTATGGGCGATGCCTAGGGCACTCTTTACCGCTCTGGCTCCATGCCTTTGAGCCAGTAAACCCAAGACAAAATTACTGCTACAGCAACATACAAATTCTCCGGAATCTCATCCTTTAATTCCAGCTGACTCAGCAACGCCACTAGCTGGGCATCCTCGGCAATATGAATACCCTGCCTTTTAGCCTCGGCAATAATATCCTCAGCAACCAACCCCTCGCCTTTTGCCGTAAGAATAGGCGCAGCATTTTTACCGTACTCCAGCGCCACTGCCCTTTTTGTTGGTTTATAGCTCATGTGCGCACATCCACAACGTGTCCAGGACCAGACAGTCGCGCATCTAGGGTAGGTCTTATGGCATTGAGCACCGACAGCTTAGTCAGCTGCAGACCAAAGGCCTTTAACTCTTGTTCAAGTCCAAGGGTAGCCGTTCGTGCCATGGCCGCCACATGGGGACGCTGCACCCACATGATCATCTCCAAACTCGCGGTGTCCTTTAGGGTTGTTTTTAGCCATAGCTCCCCAAGTACCTCAGAGTCTGTGTGCAGATTTATCACCCAGTCGGACTCTTCCTGCTCTGGACTAGAAGCGCCCCGCTCAAGGTGCACCTCCACCGGGTTGGAATCCCCAAACGGCAATACAAAATGATATGAAATTTCACGATTTTGTTGGGCCTGTAAACTTTCAATCTGACGACTTTCAATTTCATCAATGGCCATCTCGATATTTCCGACGGCCGACTGCAGGGGCATATTGCGCAACAAATTACGCAGTAGCTGTTTGAGATCGGTACGCTGTGGTGACTGAGAGCCTAATAAAAACTCGCCAAAAAGGCCGGAATTTAATAGCGCATTTTTAACCGCATCACCAGACAACCCCCCCATACTCTGACGCAGCTGGCCCAGGCCAGATTGAGCGGGTAAATGTGCCACTTGGCTCAGTAAAAGTTCAAGACCACCGGGCTTAAAAAGCTGACTCAACATAGAGGGCTGATCGGGGCGATAAAGTAAACTTAACAGACGTGGTGAGGTGCCGGTCAGTGAGGAAGCGCCTGTGGATGCGAGCCCTGTGGATGAGAGTACTGTTGGCGAGAGTACTGTAGACGAAAGCGGTGCAGAAGAGATACCCGGCGTCGGTGCCTGACTAATAGCGCGCAAAGAACGGCCATAAACAGAGCTCTCATAACGAAAGTCAATTTTGTCACCAGGTTTGAACTTTTTGCTTGCGGACCATTCGAATTCTTGATTGTTAAAAATCAACTTAAGTAGGCCGTTGCGATTTTCAATCACACCACGAATAATTTGGTTATCTCGCAAACCGACATTTTTTGCCATCTGTTCAGAGACACGCACCGCAACAACCCCCTCCAAAAAAATAGGCGTTGGGCGGGTGGCAAAATTTAGCTGCTCTGGACCTAGCACCTAGCCAACTTTATTACCGCAGTAAACTTTTTCACCCTAGGGAAAACTTACCCAGGACTTGCGCTCATCACGCGCCAATTTTTTGGCGTTAAGTTTATTACTGCTCTTGGTAAAAATAACATTATGAATATCTGTACTGTCAGGTAATTTTATTTTTTTATTGGCGTACATCCAGTTTGGATTTTTACGCTTAAAAGCATGCGGATTGGCCTGCACTACGGCAGCACGTAAAATCTTTTTACGCAGCGGCATATTAGGTAATACTTTCGCGATAATGCCATCTAAGGTTTCGCCGTGACGGATCATATAGTATCCATCATCTGTCAATTCAGCACTTTCGCTCAGCGCGGGCTTAAGCCGCTTTATATCTTTAAAGAGCTGGGCCAATGCTTTATCCGTACTGGCGGTCTGTGCGTGTGCCGTGCCAGCAGAAAATGCGGCAGCTAACCCTGATGCAACAATAGAAATAACACCGATTAGAAATGCTTTACGTAAAAACATCATGATGTTATTGAATAATTCTTTTATGCCGTTCATTTTTTAATTTCCATTTTTACGTTTGACACATTGTTTAAAAATGCAATGCAACACTACGACTAACATTACCGGCCCACTGGGGCCCAGCAATATGTTTTAGAGTCGCAGAGTGGTTTGCAACAGACTGAACCTCGGCAAGCGCTAAACCAGCAAGCCCAGACATACTTAACACCTGATTTAAAATTTTCTCATCGGTACTAATTAAAAACTGATCGCCCACTTTAATACCTGCAACCTCGCCCGCATTGATACTGGCAACATTAGAGGCGCCGGGAATTTTTGCCATCTGATAAAATTCGGTTTGGCAATCCATGGTTACATTAACATCCGCGATTAAACGCTGGGTTGCCTTCGCCACTTGCTGAGAAAATTTAAGGGGTACTGAATCTTTTGAATAGCCGCGATCAACCCTGGGGTAATTCACCGGTAAGGTTTTGCTCCATAGGGGAATACCCCGGGCGCGATCAACCAGAGTCAATTCGTATTCTAAGGCTACGCCTGACCATGGCTGGTGAAAATTGAGCTCGGGTAATTTTTTAGCAGCCCAGGCGCCGGCATCGTAGCCGCTGAGCAAGCCATGATGCAGGCCTTTTTCTCCGAGGTTGGTAACGGATCGAAGTGGGTCACGCTCTCGCATCACAATGTCAAAACGATAGGGAACCTGATCGACTGCACTGCCAGACAAAAAACGTCCATATGAATTGCTGTATTTCGTTTCGGTTTTAACGGACCAGTCATTGGACGCAGCTAAGGCCTTTAACAAAGTCTGCTCGGATGCACGGGCAAGCTCAGACATATAATGATCGCCCACTCGACTGTTGGCGGTTCTATTCACAACTCTAACACTTGCCTCGCGACGAATTTCAGGTCTGGATCCCGGGCAGCTTGGGTCAGATAAAATACTGGCATCCACCTTGGCGATAGCAATACCCGCTTCTTCTAAATAAGAGAGAACTCTTACACCACGGACTAAAGAATCACTCGACAGAATGGATGACTCATGGAGCACCCCCGCCGCATCTAGGTAGGCCGTGGAACCCAATTTCACATCAGTTTCAAGTGCCAGATCGACCAACGCCTGCTTCACAGCCTGTAACTTATCGGACGCACTGAGGTGGGTGTCGAGAGCAGAGGCCGGTGCAATGGCGAACGTAGAAACCAGAAGCCATACCAATACAGGCACTGTTCTACGCATAGACGTCTTAGGGGCTAGCATCTTGAGAAATTGGATCGACATAATGGCTTAGTTACCCATGCCACTGCCGAGCTGCTCAAGATAGAGCGCGCGTAAATCATTTACGATGCCACGCTTGAGTGACAGGGTGGTTTCGTAGGTGTCGTCGCCAACTGGAGTAATGCTAACCAGCTGGGCGCCATAGATAACGCCCTGTACGCGAGCACGGAACGAATCGCTCTCCACAACCATCTGGGCAACCGTGGTGTTGGCATCGAGGTACTGGCCATAGACCTGTTCCATCAATGTGCGATAAGCATCGAGCTTGGAGGCACGAATGGACAGCAAACGCTGTTGAGCAGGGTTGTCATGCTGCTGAATACTAATAACCGCATAACCTGTGGCAAGAATATTTCTATTCTGATCAACCATGGCCTCAAGAATTGCATTGTCGTATTTTTCTTGGTTAGTGGCACAGCCGGTTAAAAATAGTCCGAGCATAATAGTGGTAACGGCTTTCGCGACAATATGTTTCATCTTGCTTCCCATGGTTTATCCAGCGTTGAATCAATGTTTTCCTTCTTGCTTGTAGTATCGGCAGTAAGGCGAGTGTCTTTAGGGTTAATAGTGTTTTCTCTTGCCCCTGTCCCGGTCTGGCACAGTTATTGCTCTATATCCATTAGAGGCGAGAACATATCTGATTCGCCAAACAGAACAATCTGTTAACTAACTGTTTTTATTAAGGTTTTATTACATGGCTACTGCAACACTGTCGAACATACGACAGAACCTGTCAAAAATCGAACTCTCCGGGCTGGGTATTCCATTCCTGGTGCTGTTGATTATTTCGATGTTGATTCTGCCACTTCCCGCTTTTTTGCTGGATTTTCTGTTCACCTTTAATATTGTGGTTGGCCTGGTGATCATTATGATCGCCATTAATAGCTCTAAACCCTTAGATTTCTCTTCTTTCCCAGCGATTTTGCTGATTGCCACCATGCTCCGCCTAGGTCTCAACGTAGCCTCTACCCGACTGGTACTGGTTAAGGGCCATGAAGGTCCTGATGCGGCCGGTAAAGTTATTGAGGCATTCGGTGAGTTTGTTATTGCCGGCAACTATCTGGTTGGTTTCATTATCTTTGCGATTCTGATGATTATTAACTTTATCGTTGTTACCAAGGGTGCTGGCCGAGTGTCTGAGGTTATTGCGCGCTTCACTCTAGACGCGATGCCCGGCAAACAGATGGCGATTGATGCCGACTTGAATGCTGGTGTTATCGATCAGGAAACGGCTAAAAGACGCCGTGAAGAAATATCTCAGGAATCTGACTTCTTTGGTTCTATGGATGGTGCCTCAAAATTTGTACGCGGCGATGCGATTGCCGGCTTACTTATTCTAATTATTAATATTCTTGGCGGCCTACTTATTGGTATAGGCCAGCATGACCTAAGCTTTTCTGAAGCCGGCCGCATCTATGTACTACTAACCATTGGTGATGGTCTGGTCGCCCAGATCCCTTCATTGTTGCTGTCTCTAGCGACCGCAATTATCGTGACTCGCGTAACCACCTCGCAATCGATGACTGAGCAGGCTAAGTCCCAGCTCGGCAATCCAATGGCGCTGATTATTGCTGGCGTTATCCTGATTCTACTGGGCCTAGTGCCGGGCATGCCTCATCTAGTGTTTTTGGGCTTGGGCGCCGCGTCTGTGGGACTAGGTGTCAAGATATCTACAGATTCTGACCGGCAGATCGTGCAAGAGGACAACGCTATAGCAGCCAATGCTCAAGACGATGCGAGCAAAGAAGAACTTAACTGGGACGATGTGGATCAGGTTGATCTGGTCGGCCTGGATATTGGTTACGGATTGATTCCCCTAGTAAACCCTGAAACCGGAGGCCAGTTACTGCCCCGTGTTAAAGGCGTGCGTAAAAAGCTCTCCGCAGAGCTGGGCTTCTTAATTCAACCTATCCGTATTCGTGACAATCTTGATCTGGCCCCCGATGTTTACCATATTGTGATGAACGGCGTGGTTCGCGGAAAAGGCGAAATTAAAGTAGGCCGCGAGATGGCCATTAATCCCGGTCATGTTCACGGCACACTTGAAGGAACACCGACCAAGGAACCTGCATTTGGTTTAGACGCTATCTGGATTGAGCCTTCTCAGCGCGACTATGCTCGTACACTGGGCTATACGGTGGTTGATTCGGCTACGGCGATTGCCACCCATCTAAACACCCTGCTGCGCAGCAATGCCTCAGAGCTGTTAAGCCATGATGAAACCCAGCAGCTTCTAGACAAAGTCGCTGGTCGCTCACCCAAGCTGGTTGAAGATTTGGTGCCAGGTAAATTACCGCTGGCAACCATTACTAAAGTATTACAAAACATTCTCGACGAGTCAGTTTCGGTACGCGATATGCGCACCATTATTGAGGTGCTATCAACAGAGAGCGCCCGCACTCTGGATGCCGATGAACTGACTGCCGCAGTGCGGCCACGACTGGGACGCATGATTGTCCAGGGCCTGGTCGATATTAACGATAGTCTTCCGGTTATCACGCTTAATCCTTCTTTGGAGCAGGTGCTACACAATGTGTTGCAGCAGAGCAGTGGTAATCAGGGTTTAGTTATAGAGCCCAAACTTGCAGAGGGCCTGTTTAAAGCCCTCGCAGAAAATACTGAAGCTGTTGAAAATCAGGGCCACCCCGCTGTATTGGTTGTGTCCCCTGGCATTCGTCCCTGGCTTGCAAAAATTATTCGACACCGATTAAGTGACCTGACTGTGCTGTCCTACAGCGAGATTCCAGATGATCAGGCCGTTAAAGTTGTCGCGACAGTTGATGTCGAAGAAACCAATTAATCCGAGGAAAGAAAGAGATGGAACTACAAAGAGTACTGGCAGAAGACACGCGACGAGCGATGGAGAAAGTTATCCATCTCTATGGCGAAGATGCGCTGGTGGTTTCCAATAAGCGGGCCAAGGATCAGACTGAAATTATTGTTGCCATTGATCTTGCCCCGGACACCCAAAAGACCCTCAATGAAATGCAGGCGCCCGCCCTTCAGGAGCCTCGCGCTTCTCTGGGTGAGATGCCTAATTTCTCCGACGTCATGGAGACTGAGGTCTTTAAAACGGTACCCGCTATTGCTCATGACCCGGTACAAAACAAGTCTTTGGATCTGGATGCTGACCTAGACTCGGGCCTGATCGAAGAGTTTATGCATGAGCTTAAAGAGACTGTCGTCAAAGAAGGTCTGGCTAAAGAAGCCTTGCCCACAGACGAATTTAGCTCTGCAAACGAGGACCGAGAGAGCCTAAAGGCACGGGAAATCGTTGATATGGTGCGCCAGGAACTGGCCGCTATGCGCAATGAGTTCAAGATGTCCCAGCAACTGGAAGCTTGGAGTGGCACCCAGTCAGTCACCGACGAGATGCGCCCATTAATTGAAGCCTTTAATGAAACCGGCATGCCCGTTGGCCTGAGAGCCTTGGTCACCGACGTGGTTAATCAGCATACTGATATGACCGCGGCACTGTCCGATATCGCCGATATGCTCGGCGCAGCAATCAAACATACCAATGTTCTGGAAAATATTCAGGGCATCCACCTTATTGCCGGCAGCTCTGGCGCAGGTAAGACCCTTATGGCAGGGCGCCTAGCCAAATATGCGACCCTTAATTATGGCGATCAGGACGTGGCTATTATCAGCTACAACGATATTCGCTTTGGCGCCTGGAGCCAAACTCAGCTTATCGGTTCTCAGGCTGGCGTAGAAACCTTTAGAGCCAGTAGTCCTGAGATGCTTGAGAGCCTGCTCCAGGAACTGGATTCGCGGAAACTTATCATTATAGATACCCCCGGCGTGGATGTTTTAAGCCACATGAACGCATTAACCCAATTACTCCCCAATGCCCATAAGCACCTAGTACTCGCGGCTGACGCCTCAGAGGGCTCGGTCAAACGGCATCTAAAGTCGGCTGAAATGAGCTGGGACTCGGTAATGCTGTCACGGCTTGAGCCTGATGTTTACCCCTGGGCTGTTATTAATACTCTATTGAATGCAGACACCCCAATTTCACTGGGTGCTGCAGAGCCATCAATCATTGATATGGCTCCCCTAACCGGCCACAGCCTCGCCCAACAGGCGCTAAGCCATTTGCCCATTAGTTTTGTTTGACTAGCTTGAGACGATAAACGAAAATGATTAACAATAGACAGATACACCACATAATAAGTCGTGCAAGGAAGCTCGTTGAGGCTTTGCTTGATTCGACATCTTTTTTACATCTAGATGCAAAACAAGATCCCGGCTGGGCCTCTCACCAATATTCTATTGATAATGGGGCGCTGCGTAATACCCAGGTCTCAAGAATGCTTATAGGGTTTAAAAATGCTTAACAAAAGACCTACTCAAATTATTGGTATCGCCAGCGGTAAAGGCGGCGTCGGAAAAACAACTGTTTCGGTAAATCTTGCGGTTATGCTCGCGTCGCTGGGCAAAAAAGTGATGATTTTCGATGCCGACCTGGGCCTGGCCAATGCGCAATTAGCCCTGGGCTGCCGTACACCGTTCAATTTTAGCCATGTTCTGTCAGGTGAGAAAACCCTCGATGAGATTATTGTTGAAGGCCCTAGCGGCGTAAAGCTCGTGCCTGGTGCTAGTGGCATGCAGCATATGGCGTCGTTAAATGAGGCAGAAACTGCCGGCATTATTCAGTCGTTCTCCGATGTAGACGAAGACCTAGACTACTTTATTGTTGATCTGGCAGCGGGACTGTCTGACACCGTCATGACTTTTATGCGCGCCTGTCAGCATCGTTTTATCGTACTGAAAAACGAGCCCTCTTCCATCGCCGATGCCTATGGCACCATTAAAGTGATGATTCAGGAGCATCAGCTAGACAATATTAGTCTAATCCCGAATGGCGTAGCCTCACAGAATGAAGGCGAGCGACTCTACGGCAGTATTAATTCGGTGATTCAAAACTTTCTTGGCAGTCGAGTAGACTACCTACATTCCATTACTCAGGATGAGATGGTACTTAGGTCTATAAAGGCCGGACAACCTCTGGTTTCTTTTGCCCCCTCTAGCATCGCCAGTCGCGACTTTAGAGCCTTGGCCAAAGTAGTCACCAGTCTCGAATCTGATATCCCTATGAACGGTGGCTTACAGTTCTTCGTTGAACGACTTGCCATGCAGCAACAGAGCATTGCGTAGGACTTCCCATGGCTGATTTACGAGTATATGAAGAAATTCAAAATGCTGATCAGTCCGGCAACGAACTGCTGGCCCATATTGGGTTGGTGAAACGCGTTGCTTTGCATCTCAAGGGACGGCTACCCAATTTTATGGAGCTGGATGAGTTAATTCAGGTCGGTATGATTGGTCTCATTGAAGCTAAGAGTTCTTTTGATGCCACCAAAGGTGTCGACTTTGAAGTCTTTGCCAAGAACCGAGTTCGTGGCGCTATTCTTGACCAGGTGCGCAAGATGTCGTATCTGCCACGTTCAGCGATAGTTAATATTCGCGATCACAACCAAGCCAGTGCTGTGCTTAGTGGCGAGCTGGGTCGCGAAGCCTCACAGACAGAACTAGCCGAATTTATGGGCAAAGACGTGGATAGCTTTCAAAAGGAACGCACCCACGCCCACCGCTTTCAGACTGTGTCTTTAGAATCGCAGCTACCCGATACTGTGGATATGCCCGGCAGTGCGAATAATGAGCCCGAAGCCAATATGGCTGGAGAGCAATTTATGGATTCGCTGATGTCGTCCATTGATAGTCTTCCAGAGCGTGATCGTACTGTGATCTCACTCTACTACGTCGAAGAAATGAATTTAAAAGAGATAGGAGCCGTACTAGAAGTCAGCGAATCTCGAGTGAGCCAAATTTTATCGAGCAGCATAAAGAAATTGCGTCAAAACCTAGAGATAGGGGAGGATTAAATAATGGCCCTTTCTATTTTTAAAAACAGAGGCATAAAAGCTGCCCAGCAACTAGCCAAAGCAGACTACATTAAGGTTGCATCGCTGCCTGAAGAAGATCGCGGCGCACGCGCCATAAGACTGCGTATGGCAAACCGCTGCAAAGCGAATCTGGATAAAGCATTTGTTGAGGGTGCCCAAAGAACCGCCCTTTTCCAAAAACAATCTGTTGCCGCCCTAACGAAGGGATCAGAAAAGCCAGTTGCACCTGTCGCCAATTCCTATCAAAGAGTCAAGACAGTCGCTGGTGAAATTTATACCTACCTACCAGAAGAATTTGCAGAAGAAATATTTCGTCTAGGTGCGATGTACCAAACCCTACAGATCGATATTGCCAAAGCAATTACTCTGGGCCAAGAGATTGCTGCGCGAGTAAGTTACGATTTAGGCTTAGATGATCCCTTTGTAGCCCTGCAGTTTTTGCGGGACGAGGTAGAAGCAGAGGTAATCGATAAATCTGAACCAGAAGATAACGAAAATGATCTCAAGGATGACGATAACGTTCAGGACGAAATTTAATGTCTGACTCTGATAAACGGCTGTAACCTATGACGTCAATTATTCTACTTGCGATCTTTTTCGGCACTGCCGCTACTATTATTCTTATCATTTATCTTATTGATCGCATTGCTCAGCTTGAAAATTTAACCCTAAGCGTGCAATCCGCTGCGACACAGAAGCAGGTTGAAGCTGCTCCTCAGCATACATTTTTAGGTCATGAGGGCAAAGCGCTATGGGATGTGATGTCTGGCAATTCGCCCGAAAACTTTAATGACAATGATCTAATCGCACTAAAGCCACGCTATGAACTACTGTTGAAAAAACATATTGAGAAACTGTTTGCCGACGGCGTCAAGGATGGTAAGCAGAGCGGTACGGCCAAAAAACCCAAGGTGCCGATTGATATCACCACATTACGTGGTACGTTCAGCTCTTGGATTCCACAGCCAACAGCGGCAACCATTTACAACGCAGGTTTTGTGAGCGTGACTGCCACCGAAGAAGAAAGGATTGCCCTGCGGGCCAATCTCGACAACTCTGCCGGAATGCTTTATTCGCGTACCGACCTTGAGTTGCAGGAGCCTTTTTCAGAGGTATTGATGCCTACCCCTCCTGGCGCTGAAGCGCCGCTACTGGCAGACCCGGCTAATACCGACCAGACGTTAGAAGACGACTTATTGGGCTAGTGCGCTTTATGGGCTGTTGCACCTTATGGGCTGTAGCACTTTATTGGGCCACGCACTTTAGGGCCAACTTGAATATCGACCTAGCTGTCTACTTTATAAACTATTGCGGAGCCTACTGAATAATTGAGCGTCCGGCGCTAACGGCTAACGAAAGGATAGACAACAATCGAGGGGTCTACCTTTTCTTCAGGCTGTTGCCCGGCGACTTGTAAGGCCTGTAAATCTACCTGCCGCTGTAAAAGCTCAAGATAGTCTTCGCGCTCTAGCGTGATTAACGCTTCAACATCAGCATTCAGCTTTGCAACATTGTTCATACGCCCATCAAACGATTTTATCTGCGTCGCCAATTTTTTTACTGAACCAGAGACCACAGCAACCTGTTTTCCCTGAGCGACCAAAGCAACGTTAAGCTTATCTACCTGGGCCAACATTTTGTCGGTTTCAGCGCTCACACTTTTGGCGGTCGCTTCTGGTACCCGCTGATTTAGGTCAACAGTACTTTTCTCTGCTCGGGTAACCGCTTCGGCAAGTAGCATTTGATTACTGGCAAATTGTGCCTGCTTAGTCGCCAACTGATTGATCGAAAAATTTAACTGCTCAAAGGTTGCCAAAGCAGAATTCATTTTTACCACGCGCTTACTCAGAGCCACCATCATATTGTCGACCTGATTAACCCGCGCTGAAAGTTCCACCGACATAAATCCAATAAGGCCTACGGCAACCAGTAACGAAACCACTGCACCCAGTAGAATACGAGTTGACGTCACGGCACCCTTAGCACTGGCAGCGACTAATTCATTAACTCTTTTTTGTAGATGATCGAGACCATTCTCAAGGGCCGATGAGGCGCGTCGACTAACATCTGCAGCACTGTTGGTGGCGTCGGCAGTGTCGAGTACCCCGGGCAGTAAAACCTCGAGACGGCCCGAGATTTCTTGGGCGTTCTTAAGTACCTGAGAAAAGCGCTGATAATCGCCCGGGTCTACTTTCGGATCCTGGTCATCATTTTCAGACGTCTCTTCGAAGGCTTCTATAGACTCTGCAATAAGGGCAGAATCTGAATCAGCCAACGCCGTTTCGGTCAGTGCTTGGTCAGCCATTGACTCCGCCGTTTCGGGAGTTTCAGAAACCTCGGAATTTTCAGTATTTTTAATATCGTCTTCAGGATTGCTCATAGGAATTCCGGACTGGTTACAGGTCTCTATTTTAAATAATTATGATGACTGCTTAAGCCCATCTAGTTGTTTAGAAACATCGGCAGAAACCTGGTTAACTTTAGCAATGCGCTGGCTTAATAAATCGTCAAAAAGCGCTCTGTCCGCACTGATAGCCGTATCATCAAGGGCGCTTAAAATAGTCGAAATCTGATCATCAGATTCAAGAATGACTTCTGGACTCTCACTCGCACTGGACCTAGCACTTGAACTGGCCATGACGTTTTCGAGCCCAGGGCTAAAACCCCCGTCAAAGCTCTCCTTTGGCTGGGCAACTGGGCCCTCACCAATCTGACCCAATTTCCCTCGGGTACCATCAAGCGTAAATAACTGCTCTTCTTCTTTATCAGACATTCGCTACCCCTTTCTATTAACAATATCTAGTCGCGAACAACAGCCTTGAGTTGGCCTGCGGCTCTAATCCAATAATCGGCAGGTAAGCCGGCGCCTTTAGTAAACTCTGTCGCGCGATCTCGAGCGCTAAAGGGGCCAGAGAGTACAGCGTAGGCAATGCTATTACCCGTCGCTATCGGCACAATGGTCGCATTGCGTAAACCTGCATAGCCCCTGATGTAAAGTTTGGCCTGTTCGCGGGTGGTCAACACAATATGCTGTACAAAGAAGTCTGTTGCTTCGGCTCCCTGTATTGGCCCCAGTGATTTGGCTTTCTTAAGTGCTGTGGCCTCTTTGAGCGCCTGAGCTTCCCTTAGTGCTGTGGCACTTTTAATTGCAGCCGCTTTTTTATCCGCTATGGCCTTTTTATCGGCTATGGCTTTCTTTTCTGCGGTGGCCTTCTGGCGCGCCGCAGTTTGCTTAAGCGCGCTGGCTTTCTTTTCAGCCGCCTGTTCGGCAAGCTGTTCGGAACGTTTATCTTTTTTCAGCGCCGCCACCACGGCCTGAGCTTCGGCAATCTGACTGGCCGCTACCGGCTTATTGCTTCCTTTTTCATTTCTATTAATCGTCGGGCCGCCTGCATCAAGTGGCAAGACTAATGGCTCAGAAATCTGGGCGACGTTAGAGGTATCTGCCAGATCATTTAGTGCACCTGACACTGTGGACTGATACTGGTCCGTTGCATCGGGATTAAGTTTAGAGACCACCACCCAGGTAACCGCTAAGCTGATTATAAATATTCCTAACACCGGCCACAGATTTCGTCCTGCAAGACCTTTCTCAGTGTCATTTTCATCGTAACTTGGATCTAAATCGTCGATAAAGTCCACTGGGGTTTCCGAAAACGGATTACTATCACTGTAGTCTTCACCAAGATAATCATTTTCATCAACTGGAGGCTGGGAAGACGGATTGTATTCGTCGGGATCTTCATCGGAGTAACCGCCGCGGACAGCTGCACCTAGTCCAGCATGGAGGAGCAGTATTTCTGTCTCACGTTCAAAGCCATGTTGTTTCGCGGCAACCATCAGCTCACCGGCTTCATCAAGAGTGGGGGTTTCCACCACCCATCGATAGAGGCGTCGACCAAAAAGTCCCAGTGGCTTTTCATGGCTGGGCCAACCAGTTTTATCGAGAAACAAAATAAGGCGGACGTTGACGCCGGGGAAATCTGCTAATAGCCTTACCAATAAAGACCACTGTTCTTCGTCAACAGATTTCGCGTCGTTTACTACCAGAAGTTTAACCGGCGTTGAATTGTCCGGCGCCTGGCGAGCGCGCTCTAGACTCATGCTGGCAAGCATTTCATTGAAGCGCTTGAGTAAACTGTCTGTGTTAGTGGGTAAAAAAACTTCTACCTGAAAAACATTAAGGTCCCGAAGGCGTGCAACCAGCATACGGCAGTAATGATCGAGAACGGTTTCGTTGGTACCAATGACGGCGAGACCGAGTTCATCGTCAACAATGGCATCAAGGGCGTGCTGAAAACGCTGTTTATCAACACTGCGATAGAAAATATCGCCGCCATCAAACCAGTTCTGAAATTCAAACGTGGGTTCTTTTTTATTATCTGCCATTCTCTCTTATCCTTAGATGTCTTTGGAATCGTCGTCCAAAGCACCCTCTGTGTTATAACGCATCCCCGCGGGAACCTCGGGTCGCGGCTTCTCTGCTACTGTTGATCCTGGCCCCAAACTATTTAGGCTAAATACATAGGCAATAACCTGGGCTACCGCATAGTATAAAGACTCGGGGACACTCTGGTTTATATCGGTTGTAAAATACAGGGCTCTGGCCAGTGTGGGAGACGAAAATAGGGGGACCCCATGTTCCGCCGCTCTCTCACGTATACCCTGAGCCATAAAGTCGGCGCCCTTAGCGACCACCACCGGCGCGCCGTTGCTCGAGGGATCATAACTTAAGGCAACAGCAAAGTGCTCCGGGTTAACAATAATCACATCGGCGTCAGCCACGGATTCCATCATCGCGCCCATAGCCATTTCACGCTGTTTACGCCTGATCTGCGCCTTAACTTCAGGTCGACCCTCGGTATCTTTAAATTCGTCTTTGACTTCTTGCTTGGTCATCTTCATTTTTTGGTTTATTTCATAAATTTGGTACGGTACATCAATACCCGCAGCCACGATTAGGGTCAATGTCACCAGTACCGTACCGCCGGCAATCAGATTTCCCGCCTCGGCCATCGCCGGACCCAAACTCATAAAGCCCAGAGAGACCAGGGTATCAAAACTTTCACTCACCACCAGGTAGAGGGTAATCCCCACTAGGCTAAACTTAGCCAGCGCCTTACTGAGGTCGATCAGTGCCTTGGTGCCAAACATTCGCTTAAGCCCAGCCATTGGGTTAATTTTGCTGGCCTTTGGAGCAATAGATTTAAGGGAGAAAATATATCCCCCCAGCATTCCCGCGGCCCCGATAGCAATGAGAACAGCCAGAACAAAAATCGGTACGACCACCATGATGCTGTCCATTGCATGGGAGCCGAAGGTCGTTGGTAACAAATTGTCGGAAAATACATCTTTTCGGTCAAAGGTAAAGCCTGCCTCAAATACCTCGCTGAGCTGTAAGATCATGTACCCGCCAAACAGATACAGAAAACAGGCAACGCCGATCATCATGGCTGCGACCGATAGCTCCTGTGATCGGGCAACCTGGCCGTCTTCCTTCGCTTTTTCAAGCTTTTTGGCGGTGGGTTCTTCGGTTTTTTCTTCGCTTGAATCGTCTGACATCAGCTAAGGCCCAATGCTTGACTCAAGGTGCCAAACGCCTGGCGCCACAGCCATTGAATACGGAACCCTATACTGGTCATCGACATGGACAGCAGGATAATACCCGCCAAAATCATAGCCGGAAAACCTACGGCGAAAATATTTAAGGCCGGCGCTGCTCGGGTAATAACACCCAAGCCGATATTGATAAATAACAGCGAGACCATAATCGGCAAGGCCATCAATACTGCCCCCAAAAAGATCATTGTGCTCCACTCAATTACCAATGAGATTAGCGGCTGTAGGTTTACCACCTCACCGATGGGCAATAGGTAAAAACTCTCGAGTAACATGGTGATAACCAACACATGGCCACCTAGTCCGAGAAAAATTAGGGTGGAACAAATAATAAGAAACTGGGAAATCACGGGCACGTTGCCCATATTGGGGTCCATCATATTGGCCATACCAAGACCCATGGAGGCGGAAATAGCCTGGCCGCCCACGACTAAAGATGCATTGACCACTTGAAGAATCATGCCCATCAGCACGCCAATAAAGACCTGGCTAAAAGCCTCCCGCAAACCTGAAGCAGAAATTGGATCGACTGCGGGCCAATCCGTTAGGGGGTAGATCATCCAGGTTAATACAGTGGCCAGCAATACACGGATTCTGACAGACACCGCGCGAATCGAGAAAAAAGGGGAAGACAACAGAAACGCAGAGATGCGAATCATCGGCCACAGCAACATATAGAAGCGCTGGACAATGTCGGCAACCAAAAGCTCCATTACATAAACAACTCAGGTATGCGTTCAAAAATGCGGCGAATGAAATCCACCATCACGGCAATCTGCCAGCTACCAAAAATCACTAGGGCCAGTATCATGGCGCCCAGTTTAGGAATAAAACTCAGGGTCATTTCTTGGATGCTGGTTGCGGCCTGCAAAATACCAACAGCCAAACCAACGATAAGGGCAACGCCCAATAGCGGTGCCGCCACTAGTACCGCGATCCAAAGAGATTCGCGGCCTAAATCAATTACCTGTGCTGGATCCATTTCTCTCTCCTAGGACATCGCAAAGCTTGCTGCTAGCGATCCCATAATTAGTGTCCAACCATCAACCAACACAAACAGCATTAGTTTGAATGGCATGGAAATCATCATCGGTGAAAGCATCATCATACCCATGGACATCAGGACACTGGCCACCACCAGATCAATTACTACAAAAGGAATATAAATTAGAAAGCCGATAGAAAATGCACTTTTTAATTCTGAGGTGATAAAGGCCGGAACGAGGGTTGTAAAAGGCACATCTTCTGGGCCTTCAAAACTGTCGTTGCGAGCAATTTCTGCGAACATAGCAATATCGGTTTCGCGAGTTTGGTTAAGCATGAAGTTGCGTATCGGCAACTCGCCTTTTGCCAGTGCGGTTTCAAAGCTAATGGTCTCATCGAAATACGGCGTTATCGCATCGTCGTAAACGTCGCTAAAAACCGGCGCCATTATAAATAGGGTTAAAAATAGCGCGAGGCCCACCAGTACCTGATTAGGTGGTGTCTGAGCTGTACCCAGCGCCTGACGCAATAGAGACAAAACAATAATTATTCGAACAAAGGAGGTCATCATTAACAGCAGCGATGGCAGTAGAGTCAGCACGGTCATCAGTGCAATAAGCTGCAAGGTCAGGCTGTATTTTTCTCCGCCGCTACCGTCCTCAACCATACTCACAATGGGCAGACCCACCTGGGCAAAAGCCGGGCTGGAAAAAACTATGGCGAGTAGAACCAAGATAATGGTTTTCGCTGCTGTACGCTTTTTAAATAATGACAGAGCCACGATCTAGTCCTTTTGTTTTTTGACAGTTTGGGCGAGAAGCTGTTTGAAGTTACCGAGGGAGCTGTTGGTTTTATTATTCTCGCTGACATCGGAGCTCTGGTCTTTACCCTCATGCTCGGTCTGCTGATCAACGGACCAGCTCCCAAGGTTAGTCATACCTTGGGGAGAGATGCCGATAAGTACCTGATCGGCGTTAACGCTGACCAGTAAAAGTTTTTGACGTGCGCCGAGGTTTTGCACTTCCAAAATCTGCAATCGCTTGTTACTGGCGTTGCTAATACTGGGTCCCATTTTTTTTATTAAAAATAGAGTCGCCACTAACAGGCCAATCACCAACAGGAATGAACCCATCATTGATAGCCAGTCCATTAATCCAAATTCAGCCAACATGACAGATCGTCCTAGAGGTTCTTTACACGATCGGCGGTAGGGATAACACTGGTAAGCCGCACACCATAACGCTCATTAACCAGTACCACTTCACCCTGAGCAACCAATGTGTTGTTAACCAACAGGTCCAAGGGCTCGCCGGCTAACCGGTCCAACTCGACAACACTGCCCTGAGTAAGACGCATTAGATCGCGAATTTTCAGCGACGTGCGGCCTACTTCTACAGAGATAGTCACAGGAATATTCTGCAACACATCTGAATTAATTTTATTTTTTAACGCTGCTTCTGGAGAAACGGGCTGTTCTACGGTTTCTTCTACTGCGCTAGTTTCTATATCTGCCATTATTTCTACTCGCTATTTTTAGGGCTACGTTTTGGGTGCCAAGGATCTGACAATCTGGGCGGCCATATGAGAATTACTACTGCCAATATCGGCATCAAAAACCGGAACATCGTTTACATAGATTCGCGCATGATCGGTTTTTTTCAAATAAATAATATCGTCTTCCTGCAATGCTTCGAATTGCTTTAGGGTAGTTTCGATGTCAGCCAGGGTAACTTTTATATCCAGCTTTGCATCGATTGCCGCAGACTTTAATTCTGAACTCCAAATTATGTCTGAGGCATCATTGTCATCACCTGTTTGCACACGACTGCGCAACAATTCACGAATCGGTTTTAATGAGTTGTAGGGGTAGACCACATCTATATTGCCCTTCACACCATTACCCAGTTCAGAGGCAAAGCGACTCACGACGACTAAGTCATTTTCGTCGGCTATCTGGGCAAACTGTGGATTAATTTCTGAGCCCACATGTTCGCACTTAATCGGCAAAATTGGCGCCCAAGCGTCCTGCAAAGACCCAAACAGTACATTCATCATAATTTTGATAATGCTGTTTTCTGTGGGTGTAAATAGTCGGCCTGGTGGCAGGCTATCAATAGCTCCGCCCAAACCACCAAAGAAATTATCGAGCGAGGAAAAAATAATAGATGGCTCAATAACCACCATTGAGTATCCCCGCAACGGATTTAGGCGGATCGTGTTGACTGCCAATGGCGGCTTGAGGTCTCTAAGGTAATCACTGTACTTCATGATTTCCACATTCGCCATATTAACTTTTGGCGTAGTCCTTAAAACATCAAGAAGACCCAGTCTAAACTGACGTACGAAACGCTCGTTGATCATATCCACGGAGCTAACATTTACACCTAACGAAGAGTCTTCATTGGTCAAATCATGTTTTAAAACCCGCGCTTCGACATTCAGTCCGGTATCTGTTTCTATCGAACCATCTTGGACACCGGCAGCTAATGCATCTAGCTCTTCGGGGGATAATAAATTTGTTGTTTCTACCATTGTTCTACTCAATTAATCAATTAATAGAGGGCCTACTTAATAGGCCCGTCTACTGAACCACAAATTCGGTAAGGTACACGGCTTCAATGCCACCAAAATCTTCTAGCTCTTCAAGTTTTGCGTTCATTACAATCTTTAATTCTTCAGAAAGATTTTTACGGAAGTCAGGGCTAGTTATGCTTGCATCGGTTTGCTGTGACATAACCGTTAACATCGCATTGCGAAGCGGAAAGGTATGCTTCTCAACATTATCGACTACGCGATCATCATAATGGGTCATGATAGCAATAGAGGCCTGCATCACTTTTCGCGAGTTGGCGATATTGACCACTAACTCTTTTTCGAGCTGGTAGTAAGACTGCTGAAATTTTAACAACTCGGGACTGTCGAGTTGAACTTTGCTGGGTCCAGCTGCGGCTGCCGCTGCCGCTGCCGCCTCTTCATCTGCTGCGGCTTCTAGGGCTGCAATCGCAGCCTCTGGATCCTGCGCTGTGTCCGGGGCAAAGAAGCCTGAGGCAAATAATGTGCCGCCTACGGTAATCGCAACCAGTAACAAAACACCCACAACGATTAGAATAATCTTCAATACAGGGCTCTTTGCTTGTGCTTCGTCATCTAAAATTTCGTCAGGCATTGCTTAATCCTCTATCTCTTTAATTTGTTAAGTCTGGGTCCGCTATTAAACCAGCAGATCCAAACCATATTGATCCAGTCTTGAAGTCTGTGCATTGAGCTGTGACTCTTCGCTATCAGACGTTGTTTCGACTTCATTAGGGCTATTTTGACCTGTCGGTTTTCCGTCAGATTGGCTCTGATTTTCTAGCCCTAAACCTATATAAGCAGATTCCATGCCATGTTCTTCAAACGCGGCTCTTAATCTTGGCATACTCTCTTGTATGAGTTCTCTTGTGGCCGCATTTGCGGCGGTAAAATTGGCTTCTAGTTCGCCGTTTTTCATTTCTAATTGTATCTCAATTCGACCTAGAGATTTTGGATGTAGATCCATCTCAACACGCCAGGCACCGCGACTAATCTGCGCCGTCAAACGCTGACCGAGCGCCTCGGCTAATCGGCGAGACATATCTGCCTGTTCCTCTTGCCTGCGCAGGGTTTGCTGCTCAAACTTCTCTGGCAGGGTATCTGCCGCTGAGTACTCAGATCTATCGTCGAAAGTTGGCGGTGAAGTGATATAGCCTGACTCACAGATCACGGCCGGGGCTGCGACGGACGCCAATGTAACAGGAACCGTAGCTGCGGTTACCGGGACTGTTGCTGGTAGAGCAATCTTACCGTCATTAGAGTGTAAGTGGGTAGATTTTAATGGATCTTTTAGGCCATCTTTTACGGCTAAATTAATATTTTCTAATTTAATGACTGGCCGCTGCTGTGGATTGGTATTTACGGCACTAAAGACTTCAGTCATTGCTTTAGTGGCAGGCAGGTTGAATGTCATTTTTTCGACGACATCTTGGACTGGTTTGTCCAGTGGCGTGAAGTTGCTGGGGGCCTGTAAATAGGCTTCAATGGTTTGTCTTCCTGGCGATGAACCTCCGGGGGCACCAGCAACTAGCTGACTAATCGCACTATCTGTCAACCAGGCGGCGACAGGTTCGGGTTCGGGTTGGGAGTCGAGCTCTGGCTTTGTCTGCGCTAACGCTATTTTCGGGGCTGCGCTATCAGCTAGGGGAGAATCATCATTGCTGTCCGCCATCAATGATGCCAATGCCTTGGGATCTATGCCCTGAGATCTCGCAAAATCATCAATCCTGGCATCCGATGGGGTTGCTCCGCCAACAATCACTTTTAGGCCGCTCTGCAATAAACGACTGTCTAATAGAAGGTTGGCTGCGTCGGTGTTTTTGCCCTGATCGGTTGTCTTTTTGGGTTGTGTCTCCTCCGGCAAAGTATTGCCGCTTTTTGCCACCATATTGTCGGCCAACTTGGATTTTAGAATACCGGCAAAGGCTAGAACGTCTTTGCTTGGCTGGCCGTCGGCTGCTGGCACTGACAGGCCGGAAGGCACCGTAGAAGCTGTGGCTACGGCTGGTTTATTGCTCAGAATTACGCTGTTAAGTTGGCCCATTGGCAATGTATGTCCCATTAGTTAGCTAATACGTTAGGTCTTTGTTGGACCTGTTATTAGTGTTATTGCAAGACACATGCCAAGAGGGTTTAAACGCCTGGTGATTTAAGGCTGAGGCGATTTGGGCTTATCGCTGTAGGCTTTTCAACTTATCGCTGTAGCCTTGCTCGGAGATTGAATTGAATCATGCTCTGGGTTTCGGCTTCGCGACTATCTCGTTGTTCAAGCTCTTGCTGGCGCTGTTCTTTGGCGCGTTTAACCAGATGCTCGACCTTTAAACGCTCCTGATCTGCCAGTAGCATTTCTCGTCGCGCCTCTGTGAAGGCCATTTCTATGTTCTGGAACTCGACGGTGGAACGACTCTTAATAGTCTGCAGCTGAACAATAAATTTGCGGTAGTTGCCCGCTTCGTCGGTGCTGTGGGCGCGCTGCTGAATACTGGTAAGTCGATCGCTGTACTCGACTAGTAGCTCATCGAGTTTTTTCTCGCGCTCAATCGCCTGCTCTCGGCGAAGCTGGACCTCAGCCAGTTTCTGCTGGGCCTCTCGCACTGCTCGCTGGGCCTTGGAGGCCAAGACTTCCCATACTGGTGTTCCGTTCATCAATAGTATCCTTTAACTATTTGAATTCTTTAAGCTTGATCTAACTGACCGGTAAGTTGCACCATCATTTTTTGACTGTGCTCGAGGTTTACCGAGGCGTCGCTGCCTTGCTGTAACAAAGCTTCCATGGCTGGTCTCAGACGAATTGCCTCGTCCAGATCAGGGTTGGTGCCCGCCTCATAGGCGCCTACCTGAATCAGGTCCTGATTCTGTTGGTAGAGTGTCCATAGACGTCGAAAGCGGTTAGCTGACTTTAATAGGGTGGTGGGGACTAGATTATTCATGACACGAGAAATTGAACCGGCCAAATCTATCGCTGGATAATGGGCAGCATCTGCTAATTGCCGAGATAACATGACCTGTCCATCCAGTGAGGCCCGGGCAATATCAACAATGGGATCAGATCGATCATCGCCTTCGGCCAATACCGTATACATTGCGGTGATAGAGCCAAAACCATTGCGCCCTACCCCGGCTCTTTCAATAAGTCGTGGCAACAGGGCAAACACTGAGGGCGGATAACCTTTGGCTGTGGGTGGCTCGCCAATCGCCAGGCCGATTTCTCGCTGGGCATGGGCCACACGGGTGAGGCTGTCGCAGAGCATTAATACATTCTGCCCACGATCTCGAAAATACTCGGCAATCAGGTGGGTCAGGTTTGTGGCTTTTAGTCTAAGCACTGGTGAAACATTTGCGGGGGCGGCAATGACTACAGCTTTGGCTAAGCCTTTGTCACCCAGTATTTGATGGATAAATTCCTGCACTTCACGACCACGCTCGCCGATAAGTCCGATTACCACCACGTCTGCTTCCGTGTTGCGGGTCAACATACCTAGCAGCACACTTTTACCCACACCGGAGCCGGCAACCAGACCCATTCGCTGACCCTGACCAATGGTCAGGCAGGTATTAATCGCCTTGATACCGGTATCGAGTATTTTGTTGATCGGCCCCCGCTCCATGGGGTTAATGGCTAGGCCTTCAAGACCCAGCTGGTCGGTGTAATCTATGGGGCCTTTGCCGTCGATCGGCTGACCCAGTCCATCGATAACTCGACCCAGTAAGCCGCGACCCAATGAGGCTTTGGAGTGATTGGAACGGACCCACACGCGAGCACCGGGGCCTATGCCGCCGGGTTCGGTGTAGGGCATTAAATAGAGTAGATCGTCGTGAAAGCCAACCACTTCTGCATCGATAAAGGTGCCCTGGTCAATATTTTCGACCTGACAGTGAGCGCCTAAGGGGGCAATAATACCCTTGGCTTCGAGGGTTAAACCAACAACGCGCACGAGCTTACCGCTGGTGGAAACCTCTGGGGAGCGCAGTTTGGAAACGACTTCGTCAACCTGGGCAGTAAAATCAAGCATTGGGGTCTTCCGCATCGCCATCTAGGGGGTTTTTATCTAGCGGGGCTTCATCTATTGGTATTTCGTTAGAGGTTTGTTCATCAAGGGCTTGTTCGTCAAGAGCAGAATCATCGAAAGCGGCCCCTTCAATAGGGTGCTCTTCAACAACAGCCTCATCTATGACCGTTTCATCTAAAAAGTCTTGGCCATCAGTAATGGGGTCATTTATTTCAATCGCCTTTTCAACCACAGGATTGGCGAAGTTACTGTCAAATTGTGAGCTGTCTTTAGCCTCGCGCTTGCCTGACCCATAGCCGAGCAACTGCTCTGATAGATGCTCAAGGCGATGCTCCATTAGGTCTTCAATCGCACTGTCGTCAATACTCACTTTGACGCTGCCCTGAGATAAATCATGGTCGACCCGTAAGTCGAGGCCGTCCAGTTCTCCACTGAGGTGGGCGCTAAATTTTTCTAGGTCGACGGGATGTAGGCGAATAATAATTGGCCCTTCGCCCTGCTGCTCGACGTCTTTTAAGGCCTCTTTCGTCAGGCGCTCTATGGCTGCGGATGACAGTGTTAGCTCTCCACGAACCAGCTGTTCGGCTAGGTGTAGGGCAAGCTTTTTTAGAGGCGCATAGAATTCGGTCATATCATCTTGCGCGGTGCGGATAGACTGGGTCAACTCGACAAAAGCCTCTCGGGCCTCTGCCCATTTTGCCTCGCTATCTGCTGTACCCTGCTCCATCCCACACTGATAACCCTCTTCATAAGAGTCTCGCTTGGCCTGCTCTGCTACGGCTTCAACAACCATGGCCTGTTCTTCAACCTGAGCTTCTTCAAGCTCGGCCGCGTCCTGTAATTGCTGTGCCTCTACTTCTTCCGAGTCTTGTAGCTCCTCTTCAGGTAGAGGCTCTACCTCAATGGGGCGCTCGGGTTCGAGATTGACAACCAGAGGCTGCCAATGGGCAAATTTTTGGCTCTCGGCTTCTTGCTCTGGCGGCTGCCAGGATGCCGCTGCAAAGGCTTTGGCTTTCTTGCCGGCCTTTAGCAGGTCATTGAGACGCCAGCTCACCGAGGGTGATTGATCAGACAAAGTCATCTCCTCGTCCTGCCAGTACTAGATCACCTGAATCAGATAACTTACGAGCAAGGCGCATGATAGATTTTTGTGCGTCTTCCACATCGGTAATACGGATGGGGCCCTTGGCTTCCATATCGTCAAGGAACATAATCTTGGCGCGCTGGGACATGTTGTCGAGGAACTTGTCCTTAACCACTTCATCGGCACCCTTCAGTGCGGTCATCAGCATATCTTGCTCAATATTACGCATTAGTACCTGCACGCTGCGATTATCGACACCAGACAGGTTGTCGAATGTAAACATGCTGTCCTGAATTTTCATGGCCAGACCTTCGTCGAGGTTAGTTACACCACTCATGATTGAGGTTTCTAAATCGACCTTGGTAAAGTTCATAATTTTTGCTGCCGTGGAGACACCGCCAAAGCTTGAAGACTTAGCTGATGAGCTACTCGAAAACTGCTGCGTCATAATACCTTCGAGTTCTTCCATGGCTGAGGGCTGAACTGTTTCCAGACTTGCCACTCGCTGCATGATTTCGGGACGATTTTCCTTGGGTAGGAAGTTAAGTACGTCGGCAGCTACATCGTATTCCAGTACCGAGAGAATAATCGCCACGACCTGTGGATGCTCTTCGCGGATCATTTCGCCAATTGAACGGGCATCCATCCAGCGCAGTATCTCGAGGCCTTTGCTCGATGAGCCAGGCATAATTCTACCCAGTACGGTGGCGGCTTTATCTTCGCCCAATGCGCGCTTAAGCACATTCTCGACGTAGTCGGTGGTACCCAAACCAAGGTTGGTCTGGTTTTTAATGGTGGCGACAAAGTCGTCTAGTACAATATTTACCGCTTCCTGGGACAGATCGGCTACACCGACCATCGCGCCACCCAGCGACTGAACTTCACGAGGATTGAGGTAGCGAATAATATCTGCTGCCTGCTGTTCTCCGAGCAGCAGCGTTATTACTGCGGCGCGCTGGGTAGTAGTCATTTCATCCAGCTCTTTCTGTAGCGCTTCAGAGATCGGCACCTCTTCTTTTTCTAGTGCCGGATCCTGCGCTTTTGCTTTTGCATCTGCCATTTTATTGTCTCCTCGCCTGTCTTATACAGGTCGAATCATTTTCTTGAGTACGTTGGCGACTCGACCGGAGTCTTCAGCTACTAGCAATCGCACTAGCGCAACCTTGTCATCGTATGTGTTGGCCGTATCCAGCATATCAGCGGATATGGTTGATTTCTTCGGCTTGAGCTTGGCTTTAATGTCCTCAAGGGATTCGCCGTCTCCAAGTTCAATCATGTTCAATTCAGCCTGACTTAGCTCGCCATCTTTCATGCTATCTGTGCCATCTTCTGCAAGGATCTCTGTGTCAGGCAAGTAAGCCCTGATAATAGGTCTTACAACAATAACCAGTAAAGCGATAAAGATAAGCGCGGCTGCGAGGCTCTGTAGGGCGCTCATCAGCTGGGCATTTTCGTACCAGGCATACTGAGCTTCTATGACCTTTGGCTTTTCGAACTTGGCCGCAATAATGGTCACTACGTCACCGCGTTGCTCGTCATAACCAATAACGCCTTTAACGAGGTCGGTAAAGCGTTCAATTTCTAATTCCGAGAAGCCCTCGGCTACGGCGGTACCGTCGAGCTCTTGACCCTCGTCCCCAGTGGTCGATGTGTTAACAGGCTGATTGATGACGACAGCAACGGAAATGCGATCGAGAATGCCGCCCTGACGTTTAACATGGCGTACGGCACGGTCCATTTCATAGTTGCGTGTGGTTTTGCTGCTCAATGTACTCATGTTTGCAGCTTCAGCTGCGCCTGGCGCCTCCGACACTAACTGGCCATCAACAACGGCCACGGGATCTAGGGGAGCTGTATTTGATGTGGCACCTGGAACACCGCGGGCATCTCTGGTGGAGCCCTTTTCGATAGCCAGTATTTCAGAGCGCGCTCTGGGGCCATTGTCGTTGCCGTCGTACTCTTCGTAGGTGGATTCAATTTCGGTAAAGTCCATCTGTACATCAACTTCAGCGCGCACATTGCCGGTACCCACAACAGGGGTAAGCAGGGCATCAATACGACTGCGGTAGCTATCTTCGAGACGTTGCTGATGCTCCATTTGAACGGAGTTAAGCTGCATGGAAGCAAAGTTGTTGGCGTCGGTTAATAGCTTGCCGCGCTGATCTACCACCACAACATCTTCTGCGGCGAGATAGGGAATACTAGAGGAAACCATGTGGGTAATGGCTTCTACCTGAGAGGCCGACACTCTTCGGCCTGGAAAAGGCGACACAACCACTGAGGCTTTCGCTGGGGTACGGTCACGGACAAATACGCTCTGCTTGGGTGAAGCTAGGTGCACGCGTGCCGACTGGATAGTAGAAATCTGACTAATGCTGCGTCCCAACTCTTGCTCCATTGCCGAGACATAACGCACCTGTTCCATAAACTGGCTGCTGGTCATGGAGGCGTCTTCACTCAATGAATCCATACCGCCAACATTGCCGCCCTGAGGTAGGCCTCTTGATGCAAGAAAGATTCTGGCTTCGTGATATCGGGTATCTGGCACTTTTAGCTCGCCGGTTTGCGGATCAATTTTAGCGCTGTAATCGGCGCTGGAAAGCGCTTCAAATGCCGCTTGGCGATCTGCTTCAGAAAGTCCGGGATAAACCACTCGGTAAGCCGGCTCCTGAACCCACGAATAGGCAATAATAAAAACTGCAATCGTGAGCAGAGCAATAATTGCCGGCATGGATTTACGCACCGCGGGCTGATCCAGTACCTGACGAATGCTAGGCATGGAGGTTGTTGATGCCGAAGCCTCAGGTGCTGCTGGCATAGCTTGTCCTCGGGCCGATCCTGCCATTGGCGCGGGTACCTGGGCATTGCCTTCAGCATTTGCCGGGACATTCAGATCATTTGGGTTTGCGACTGTAGTTGCCATAATTCTATTCTCTGTTCAGTTCTTAAACTGGCATGTTCATAATTTCTTCGTAAGCCTTGAGTACTTTGTTTCTTATCTGAAGCGTTGCTTCAAAGGCTAACGATGACTTCTGCATACTCATAACCACATCGGTAAGGGGAATATCTTCACCTCGCTCGTAGGCTGTACGCTGTGTTTTTGCGGTTTGCTGCGTGGCATTTACTTCCTGCAACGCGCCTTTAATACTGTCTGCAAAACCGGCAGTTCCCGTAGCTTTAACATCACCTGTCGCCTCTGGGGATAGGTTGATGCCCGCTGCGGCCTGGCCCTGATACTGGCGAATTTGGCTCAGTACGGATTCGATATTGCCTGCATTAGTTGGATTTATCATGATCTAGTCTCCTGCCGCTCTATCGGGCGTAAGCGCGTGTGACAGAAACGCCCTGCTCGCGCAGCTTCTGTAACTTGTGACGCAATGTTCTAGGGCTAATACCCAGTCGTTCAGCAGCCTGATCACGACTGCGTGATGATTGCAGCGCTGCCATAATGCTCTGGCACTCACTGTTCTTAACTGCCTGATTAAGTGGCTCGTTTTGCATCGGGGCCGAATTGCCGTAATAGGGCTGGGCATCAATCCGATCTGGTTGGCGACTAAAATATCCATTGGCCTGAACCACAGCGCGCTGCTGTTCAAACTCATCGGCAATTGGCATGTCGTCAAAGATAAGATGTTGGCTGTCAATGGGACCCTGATTACAGAGCACCATAGCTCTGATTACGACATTTTGTAATTCACGTACATTGCCAGGCCATCTGTAGGTAACCAGTAATTGCTGGGCTTCGCTAGTCATTCTCGCAGGCTGGCCTTCCATGATTTGTTGGCTCATAAACTGCTCAACAAGAGGCAGAATATCCAATGGGCGATCGCGCAGTGGCGGAATGGTTAATTTGAAGGCACTTAGACGAAAATAAAGATCTTCGCGGAAGCTGCGCTCGGCAATGGCATTTTTTAAATTGCGGTTGGTGGCGGCAATCACTCTTACATCTAAGTCTATGGATTTTTGGCCGCCGATTCGCACCACTGATCGCTCTTGTAAAATACGCAGCAGCTTAGCCTGGAGGTGGAATGACATCTCACCGATTTCATCTAAGAATATGGTGCCGCCCTGGGCCTGCTCAAAGAGTCCGGGCTGAACCTTAGTGGCGCCTGTAAATGAGCCCTTCTCATGACCAAAGAGCATGTCTTCAATCAGATTTTCAGGCATCGCGGCGCAGTTAAACGCAATAAAAGGGCCCTCATAACGGGGGGATGCGTCATGTAATATACGGGCCAAAACCTCTTTGCCAGCACCGGTAGGACCGGTTAGCAAGACGGTTACATCAACCTGTGCCACACGCTCGGTTAAGGCGAGCAAGTTGCGGCTAACGGGATCGGCGAAAACAAACGCCTGTTGTTTTTCGCTCGGGGTAATTTTTGCCTGGGCAAATGTCTCGGTCCATTCAAATGCCGATTTTTGATCGCAGGAAACAACAGTTAAAGCGCCCTGACTCATTGCCTCAATCCCAAGCTCAAACATCTCGCGAGGCACGCGGGCAACAATGGGTGCGATCGCATTCACAGATGCTTGCCTAGACTGTAGCTGTTTGAGCAAATCCACATTGCGGCTAAGACCCACCACCACAACATCGGCGCTGCTAATGTCTTCGTCACTTAGATTCGCAGAGGATGACTGACTCACCGCCAAACCCTGAGCAGTAAACGCCGATAGCTCCACCGAGCTCAATTGCTCTAGCGGATCTAGCCACAGTACTGCCATTACATTGTTGTTTGCCACATTGTTACCTTTTTGCTTGGTTGCCACTTTGAGCGGTTATACCAAGAGATAGCAATATGTGTGCCAAAAACTTTTATTGTTTAGAAACAATGAGTTACATGAATAGCGGCAAGGAAGTGTCAATAATCTGCCAGTGGCAAGCGGTCGGCTATTTGACAGGGAAGTGGCAGAGAAAACTCTGGAAGTAGGCCGACATGAGTGGCAATGCCTGGCCGCATTGGCAAGGTTAGGAGAGTTAGGAGAGTTGATTTGGCCGAGTTAGGAGGTTTCGGAGAGACCGTATTTATTAATTTTTTCAATCAGCGTGGTGCGCTGTAAATTAAGCAGTCGGGCAGTTTTAGACACATTACCCTCAGCTCTGCCCAGAGCTTGCTTGATTAGACTGCGCTCTATTTCCAGCAAGTGCTGCTTAAGTTGCATGCCCTGCTCAGGAAAAGAATCACCCCCCTGCGCCAGCATAATCACGCGCTGAACTTCATCGAGAGGCACTGGTTCGATACTGGCGTCTATCTGTAACAGGGCCCCAGCCTCAACCGACTGATCGATCGGGGCAAAGCCGGTCATTAGGGTACTTAGGGCATCGCTGCCATTACTGTCGGCAATGGTACGTATACCCGATGGAATCATCGCCGACGGGACCTTGCGCAAATCAACCTGCTGACCCGGATAGAGTGCGCTGTATCGATCAACAAGGTTAGAAAGCTCACGGACATTACCAGGCCAGTCATACTGGATCAGCAGCTGCATAGAGCCACTAATCATGGTGATCGGTGGCTTATCTGCTTTGGCGTAATGATTGGCAAAGTGCTCAAACAGGACCGGGATGTCTTCTCTGCGCTCCTGCAAGGCCTTAATTTCTATGGGCATCACGTTGAGGCGGTAAAATAGATCTTCACGGAAATGACCCTGTTCAATAAGGGTCTCAACATTTTTATGGGTGGCGGCAACCACCCGCACATCGATATTGGTCGACTGCGTGGAACCGACAGGATCTATGGTTCGCTCTTGCAGTACGCGCAGTAATTTAACCTGCAGGTCCATCGACATGTCGCCGATTTCGTCCAGAAACAGGGTGCCACCATTGGCGAGTTCAAAGCGGCCTTTGCGATCGGAGATAGCACCTGTAAAAGAGCCTTTGCGATGGCCAAACAGTTCACTTTCCAGCAAGTCTCTGGGTATGGCGCCACAGTTAACCGGGATAAATGGCCCGCCAGCCCGTTCCGAGCAGCTATGCAGCGCCTTAGCCACCAGCTCTTTACCTGTGCCACTGTCGCCTAAAATCAGCGCCGTTGAATCACTAGGACCCACGATTTCGATCAACGCGCGTAGCTCGTTGATCTCTCTGCTTGATCCGACAATTGATGCTAGCTTAGACAAAAATCAATGTACTCATCAAATCCATGGGTGGGCGAAGCCGTTTCATCCATTGATTCAGCTAGTCATAATTATGGTCTCGAGTATAGATGTAAAAATAGCGGAGTTATACAGTTATGCAGCTATCTCATGCGATAACCTATATCTCAGCTTTAAAACTACTGACAGGCTGGCTCTCGTTAGGTACATTAGCAACCTCCAAAAATAAAAAATAAAGGGGAGTTTCGATGCATAGAGTGCGCGAGGCTTTAGTCGAAGTTTTTATCATTTTCTTGGTTGGCGGGCTAATCGGGGCCGTGCTAGCTGTGGTGTCTAATCTGTTTGTTATGGGCGTGCAGTACTTTGGTCAGCAACGTGAGGCCAGCGACTTACTCTCTTTTACCTTTGGCGATCAAAGTCTGTCATTTTCTAGCGTCCTGTTTCTGTGGGCTGCCGCTGCGGTGGTGGTCTTTATCAAAACCGGCCTGGGCATCAGCCGCTGGGCAGGGCCCGCTGATTCTATGTATGCCGCACATCAGGTGCATCAACCCCTAGATATCAAAATAGGCTTTGCATCTACCCTGGCAGCGTTTGCCTCAGCTAGCGGCGGCGCATCAGTGGGCCAATATGGTCCGATTGTGCATTTTGGTGCCACCATGGGCATCTGGTTTAAACGTTTTGTCTCGAGCCGTCTATCCCATGAAATCTATTTGGGCTGCGGCGTCGCTGCGGCAATTTCGGCGGGCTTTAATGCACCTATTGCGGGTGTGATCTTTGCCCATGAGGCCATTCTGCGACATTTCTCAATTCGTGCTATTGCCCCCATTACCGTAGCCTCAGTGTCGGCAAGTACATTAAGTAACTATTGGTTCCCTCATTCTGCGACCTTTGAAATTGCCTCCGTGGTCCCGAGCCTTGCTGAGGTGGTGCCTTTTTTGGTGATTCTGTCGCCGTTTTTTGCCCTGGTGGCAATTGTCTTCATGCTGAGTATTCGCTATGCCACAAAGACCGCAGCATCCTTAAAAACCTCGCCGCTGGTACTGCCTTTTGTCGCCGCTACTATCTGTGGTCTGGTAGGCGTTTGGGTGCCACAGATATTGGGGCTGGGCATTAATAGTATTAATGACATGATCGCCGGTGAGTTTATGCTGTCGCTATTGATCACTGTACTGGTCGCAAAAATTCTTATGACTGCGCTCTGTCTCGGCTTTGGGCTATTTGGCGGCGTATTTTCTCCCGCCTTGTTTGTGGGTGTTGCGGCAGGTGCCCTGACTGGGCAAATTCTTACACTGCTGGGTTTTGCCGATATTGCCAGTGTTATCAGCGTCGCGGCCATGGCCGCTATTAGTTCTGCAGTTATAGGTGCGCCTCTATCAGCGGTATTAATTGTATTGGAACTGACCCAGTCTTATCAGTATGCGGTGGCTGCCATGATGGCGGTGATGGTGTGTACGCTGATTACCAATCGTCTGTTCGGCAATTCCTATTTTGATCGCCAACTGCTTGATCGTGGCATTGACTTGGGCAAAGGTCGTGAAGCCATCGCCCTTGCTTACCAAGTTATCGGTCCCTTTGCCAGTGATGACTATATTGGCATCAGCGCAAACATGAGCGGCAATGACCTGCAGCAGAAGATGAAAAGCCAAGGCCATACTGAAGCCTATGTGATATCGGACGCTGGACAGTTACTGGGCAAGGTAAATATCTATCTAGCCATCGAAGCCGCTGACAATCCTGTGGGGGAGTTTATGGATAGTCGGCCTATGACGCTTTATACCGATGAGTCTCTCGATGCGGCAATGGTGAAGGTCAGCCAATTTGTCGGCGAAAGCCTTCCCGTAGTAACTAAAGAAACCGGCGCGCTCCATGGTAGTATTGCTGAAGGAGCTCTTTTTCAGGCAGTGATTGATGTGCAGGCTGAGGCACGCAACCTGGAAAGGATCTGATAATAAGAATTAATCTGTGAGTCTGTTATGAACTATTTTTTACGCCTTATGATTGTCTGCAGCTGCATGGCATCTCCCTTAACGCTGGGCGAGCCGTTTGAAGCAGGCCTTAGCGCACTGGAGCGTGGGCACTATGCGACCGCGATGCGCGCCTGGTTAAAGTTAGCCCGCAGTGGCGTGGCTGAGGCGCAGAATAATGTTGGCCATATGTATGAAGAAGGGTATGGGGTTTCACAGAACTATGCCCAGGCCATGATCTGGTACAAGCAGGCCGCGGAACAGGGTCTCCCAGAGGCTCAGCATAATGTGGGTATGCTGTATTACCATGGCTATGGCACAGCGCAAAATTACCGCGTGGCTATTAGCTGGTTCAAACGCGCGGCGCAATCGGACTTAGCAGACTCTCAATATATGCTCGGGCTGGCCTATCATCAGGGTAAAGGCGTCGGACTAGATTATGAGTTTGCCAAATACTGGTTTTTAAAGTCTGCCAAACAGGCCTATGCCAATGCTCAGTTTATGCTGGCATTTATGTTACAGGCCGGCGATGGCGGAGACTCCGAGCCCTTTAAGGCTTTGGTTTGGGCTGAGTTAGCCAGGCGCAATGGCAAAATGGATACCGCCGACATCTCCGGTTTGTCGAAACTCCTCGTTGATGATGAGGATGTCGCAAATGCACTGGTTTCTGCCGATCGGTGCCTCGAAACCAACTATGAACAGTGTCCGCAATAAAAAGTGGCCTCTCTAGGCAAATTAATTCCATTATTTACTAAAGAATCTCAGGTTCTCTCCGATATTAATAGTAAGTAAATATGGAGTTACACCAGATGACCCTGAATAAAAGAGCACTCAATGCCTATCGCAGCGTAGGCGCTTCCTCTGCAGTTTCCTATGCCGACAGAATCCAGTTGGTGCAGATGTTGTTTGATGGTTTATTGGCCGCTCTGGCTGATGCCGAGGGGCATATGCAGCGCAGAGATATTAGCGGCAAAGGTGAATCGATTAGCCGGGCCAGCAAAATTATTATTGGTCTGCAGGGCTCCTTAGATTTTGATCAGGGCGGTGAGCTTGCACGTAATCTTAATGACCTTTACGACTACTGCACCAGACGCCTATTAAAGGCGAGCTTACGCAACGACATTACTGTGCTTCATGAGGTTCGTGACCTACTAAGCGAAGTTAACTCTGCCTGGGAGATGCTTCCCAATATACTGAAGGCTGAGCCGGTTGCTATGGCCTCCTAGGCCAGCATCCGTTTTATCAACACCCTCGCTCTGGTTTCCTAAAGTAAAGTTTCCCCGAGGCGCTAGAGCCTAACCTCCTGAGATAAATTGCGTTAATGCAAAAGTGGTAATACTATAACTTTCCAATCATTTTGACTGGGGAGTGAAACCCTGTGCTCGTCTACCAACAACGTATGATGGAAGTTCTTAATAAGGGCGATGATCAGGACGCCACAAGTCGCGCCTGCGATATATTTCTGTCTGCCCTTATCCTGCTAAACCTGGCGGCCGTTTGCCTAGAATCTGTTGAGTCTATTAATCGCGAGTACAACAGCGCCCTGGTGGCTTTTGAATGGTTTTCGGTCAGTATCTTTCTAACAGAGTACCTGCTGCGTATCTGGTCGATTGCTGCCGATAATCGCAATCCTGCTAAAACCCCTCTGGGTCGCCGTGCCCGCTATATCTTTAGCTTTACTGGACTGATCGACCTGGCTGCTATTCTGCCCAGCATTCTGCCGTTGATTATGGGCGGTGTGGATCTGCGCTGGTTGCGAGTACTGCGCCTGGTCCGGCTGCTTAAAATCTCTCATTACTCTTCTGCTCTGGAGGATTTATTCTCTGCAGTCTACGAGGAGCGTCGCTCGTTTGCCGCGGCACTTTACCTGATGGCCATCGCGTTGTTTCTCTCTAGCTCAATGATGTACCTGGCGGAATATGAGGTGCAGCCTGAACATTTTCGCTCTATACCGCAGACTATGTGGTGGTCGCTCATTACTCTTACCACGGTGGGATACGGGGATGTATTTCCAATTACACCTATGGGCAAGGTTATTGGCGCCTTTACTGCACTGATGGGAGTGTGCACGGTGGCACTGCTAACGGGTATTGTGGCCTCAGCGTTCTCGAATCAGATGGCTCGCCGTGAGGCAATTTTTGAAGCGGAGATTAATGCCGCCATGAGTGATGGCATTGTTACCCTCGATGAGAAAGAACATATCGAGGAGCTGCGCGAGCGCTTTAATATTCCGGAAGAACATGCCACCGCGATTTTTGCATTGCTCGCGGAAGGCAAAAAGCGCAAGTAGACTTCGCCCATTAAGAGCCGTTGTTAATAATAACTTCAATGCGGCGGTTTTTAGAGCGCCCCTCTGGCGTATCGTTAGACGCCAGAGGCTTGGTGTCAGCAGAACCGGTGACATTAATTCGGCCGTCGGATACCGAGGAGTTGTTGAGTAGATAGTCTGCCACTGCCGCTGATCGCGCGGCGGACAGATCCCAGTTGGAACGGAACCGCTCGCTGAAGGCCATGGGCACATTGTCTGTGTGGCCCTCAATAGTAATCAGGCCAGTGCCTTTGCTTATCGCGCTACCCACTTTATCTAACAGTGGCTTAAAGCTCGGCTGAACATCTGCGAGACCACTACCAAAGGAACCGCGCTCGGCAAGACGTACAATAATTTTATCGCCATCGCGCTCAACTTCGGCCAACCCTTCGCTAATCTCTTTCGCTAGGTCCATGCGAATCTTCTGAAACTGATCGGCAATCGCCTGCTCTTTATTCTGATTGCTGTCGCCGGATCTACCATCGGCTACATTATTTGGAGATGCCTGCTCTACCTGAACCTGGGAGACAACCTGAGCCTGGGCGGAGGCAATTTTGGCGTACACCTCGAGATCATTCTGGGCCACCCGAGCGCCAGCTTTACTTTCACTAACATCACCATTGATGCCCGTTTTAGCCTTTGATTCAACCTGAACCACCAGCTTATTATTCTCAATCCGTACACTGACCTTACCTTCGGCAATTTCTTTAGCCAGGGCTTTTTTCAGTACCTGAACATCTGCATTGGTATCAGAGTCCTGTGTCTTGGTCGCATCCTTTAACACGGGATCTATGGGCTGCTCTTCGTCCGTGGTCTGCTCTTGAATCACATCCATCAATGTGGGATCGACCTTGGCGGTCCTATACTGTTTGGCAATAATACTTTTAGCTTTGGGGGGCTCCACCACTGGCACCAGGCGCTGCACACCAAAGGCATTTTTCATTGAGCCACTGACTTCCTTGTACTTGGGTACATTCATCTCGGCAAAAGACAGCAGTAAAACAAAGAAGGCCATTAACAATGTCGCCATGTCGGCAAAGGTGGCCATCCAGGCGGGGGCACCGCTTTTACAGGTCGGGCAATCGGGCTCCGGGGCCGGTTCTTCGGGCTCGGGCGGCGGGCTCGGAATTTGCTCTTCCTCTGGCTCTGGCGCAACAACCGGCAGGGGTGCCTCTTCTATTTCAGAGGTCTCGTCGACTGTTGCATCTTCCATTTCATTCTCGGCCATTAGGCTCTATCCCACCGGTTATCAGGAACCATCGACAATCACCTCGATACGGCGGTTGCGGGCGCGGCCCTCAGAGGTAGTATTCGGGGCGATAGGCTTGGTATCAGCAAACCCCGCAACCAGCATGTTTTCTTGGGCGAAACCAGAATTGTTAATAAAGAAGTCCGCCACGGTGGCAGACCTTGCGGCAGAGAGATCCCAGTTGGAGTTAAAGCGCTCGCTAAAGGCAACCGGTACATTGTCGGTATGACCCTCTACACGAACCTTGCCCTCAGTCGCCGCCAGAGAATCGCCTACCTGACGCAGTAATTTTATAAAGCCTGACTGCAAATTGGCGCTGCCAGAAACAAAGGACCCCTGGCTGGCGAGACGCACAATGATTCGGTCGCCATCACGCTCTACTTCTGCCAAACCCTTTTGAATTTCGGCTGCCAGGTCCATGCGAATTTTCTGTAGCCGGTCGTCAATGTTTTGATTTTTGGCCTCACCGCTACCCGACTGGTCTTGATCGTTGGCCTCGGAATCCGTTGCACTGGTTTCAGCACCCTGAGCTAGGGGCTGTTTACGCACTTCAATTTCGGTAGAGGTATCGGCCTGGGCATCAATCACCTTGGCGGCAATATCGAGGGTTTCCTGACTGATCGGGCCGCCACTTTTGCTACTGTCACTGTCAATGCCTTTACCGCCGCTAGTGAGCGCTGACTGCAGCTCGACGATGACGCGATCATCTTCAAGGCGCACAACAACTTGGCCCTGCTCAATCTCTTCGGCAAAGGTCTCCTCTAACTTACGAAAGCTCTGTTCGGTTTTAAAGTCAGATCGCTTCTCTTCGGTTTTGGCCACCACATTTTTTTTGGTCATTTCATCTGAGCGCTGGCGCTTGCGGTCAATAACGGTAGGCTGTGCAACTGCTGGGGTAAATTCTTGTTTAACGAGACTTCGTGCGGTGGGAATAGAAATAACAGGCACGACCCTTTTTACACCAAAGGCTGCTTTCATAGAGCCTGCAATCTGCTTGTACTTAGGCACGTTCATTTCAGCAAATGACAGCAGCAGCACAAAGAACGCCATCAATAATGTCGCCATATCGGCAAAGGTCGCCATCCAGGCGGGGGCACCGCTTTTACAGGGTGGGCAGGCATCAGGGGATGGTGGGCCATTATTTGCCGCACCTCCACCTTCCGATGGTTCCTCATCGACAGCCTCGTCGATAGCCTCTTCAGAGACTTCGCCAAGCACCTCTTCAGAAGTGTCGGTTGCTGTTTGCTCTTCAGCCATTAGTCAGCTGAGCCCTATGCCGGCACTAGTTTGGCGCGGGCTTTCGGGCTCAGGAACGCGGCCAGGAAGTCACTCAGTACGCGGGGATTACCGCCGTCTTGAATAAACAGAATGCCTTCAATAATTAACTCGTTGTTGGATTCTTCAATATCTGCCTGATTCTCTAGTTTCATGGCAATTGGCAAACAGAAGACATTGGCCAGAATCGCACCATACATAGTCGTTAGTAGGGCAACCGCCATCGCCGGGCCAATGGCCTTTGGATCCGACATATTACCCAGCATCTGCACCAGACCAATCAGCGTGCCGATCATGCCCATCGCTGGCGCAATCTCACCCCAGGCAGAAAATATCTTTGCACCCATGTCATGGCGCATCTTGGTCATGTCCTTCTCTCTTTCCAAAGAGCCTTTAATAATAGAGCCGTCCGCGCCATCGACTAACATCGCAACTGCCTTGGCTAAAAAGGGATTGGCAATTTCCTGACCTTCGAGAGCGATCATGCCGTCTTTACGGGCGATGGTCGCCAGCTCTACGATCTGCTCAATTAATGTCTCAGGGGGTTCAAGTTTGTTTTTAAAGGTTTTGGCCAGCACGGCAACGGCGCCCAAAAACTCTCCCAGGGACGAGCGCAGCATAACGACCATGATAGAACCGCCAACTACAATCAGCAGGGATGAGGTATCAATAAATGCCGCCAAGTCATCAATAGCCATGATGATCATGCCAAAGGCGCCTAGCAAACCTACAATCGTTGCGATATCCATTAACTTTCCTTAACACTGTAAATAATTGCGATGCTCAGCTGTTGGGCCGAGCGAGTTCTCTATTGGTTAATGATCGACAGTTATGGGTAAATATTGAGCCTGCCGACCTGTTCAATGCAATATTGAGTAAATATTAGGGCAATCATATCAAATCGGGCGGTGTTACTTATTTTTTTCTGCGTGGTGTCGATATACTCATTGTTGTGAGGTTAAGATATACCTCATATACAATGTATTAAGCGACAGGGATGCTAAAAACGAATTAGTAGAATTTCATGAGAGCTAGGATCGTTTGAATGGTTTGCAAGTCCAACTTATTAGATACAGCAAAAGGATATCGCTTATGAATAATAAAATGATAAAGAAAACTGCCCATAAGAGAGGCCTTAGAGGCTCCGGCGGCAGTCTATTTCGCACAGTCGGATTGGCCGCGGGAATGCTATTTTTGCTCGCCAGTTGCGACGGTTATCGGGTCGCCGAAAAATGTTCCGATCACATACCACGCGGAGACAAAGGCAAATTTGTCACCGACGTTACCGGTATTGCTAAAGATACTGAAACCGGCACGACCTGGTATAGATGTGCAGCAGGCATGCGCTTTTCTAACTTCCGCTGCAAGGGTGAGACTCTCAACTTAAGCTGGGATGACGCCACCGACTACGCCAAAGAATTTTCAGAGAAGTCTGGTATTACATGGCGCCTACCCACCAATGATGAAATGAAATCCATTATCGAGTCATCTTGCATTGGCCCGGCGGTAAACGAAAATGTGTTCCCTTCTACTGCGACCAACAACCACTGGACCTCAACTGATAGCTGGCACCAAAATATCTTTAAATGTTCGGTTAATACGTTTAATGGCAGCCTTACCTGTCGCCAAGCAAGAGTGCTTGAGCAGCCCTTTTTATTAGTTCAAGACTAATACTGACTGTTATCACCGAGGGGTGGGTTTTGGAGAGAAGCTCAGGCACGCCTCTCCATGCACCCGAACGACTTCCATGCTGGGAAGCATCTTAGATTTGAATCCCATAGACTCACAGCCATAGGGCCGTTTCGGATCATGGGTAATTTTGAAATATTTACAGGCCCAGCAATCAGGGCCGGTTTTTTTTGGCTGCGTCACGTTTTGGTTTCCAAAACTCCTGATAAGCTTTCCACAGGATAGTAATAACAAACATCACGCCTATCACCGTGGCGAAGACATCGGTGAGGGCGATACCTTTAAGTAGGGACATCTCAGGCTTCATATAAAGCAGAAAAAGCATTGGCACCGCGATCAAAAAATAGGTGCGAACCAGTTTGCACACGGCGCAAGGCGGCTTTTTGTTTTGCTGTGCCATCTCTCTCCCTCCTCTCGGCAATCTAGTTTTTATTGATCATCTGTGGTCTTGCTTGCTGATTTTCATACTCAGCTTTTCAATCTGCTTGCTAAGGCTCTATTTTATGCATATCTGACTCGTGACGCCAAATAATCTTTTATCTAAGCGCTCTTGCCGACACCACTCGCACACGATACTTGGATGCTTCGGTGGAATCTGTAATAGGACCAATGCCTGTACTGATCCTAAGTTCACGACCCGCGCGCAATATTTGCGGCAACATTAACCGCTGGCCGGCACCTGAAATCGATAACTGCAACTGAACCCCAGTCATACTCACCGGACTGTTGTTTTTAGTGATGACCAGCAGATAGCCCTCTTCAGTTAAGGATAACCGCGCACTTAAAAATGACTGGGGTTCCAGCTCTAAGCGCACAGCTATTAGCTGCTTTTGAGACAGTGCCCCCAGCTCACCACCAGCCGCACTAGCCTGCTTAAAATATCCTGCGGCCTGCTGATACTGCCTGCTGGCCATCGCCGACTGACCCAGATAATAGCTAGCTGCGGGCGTCGGTAATAATGCATAGCTACGCTTTATATCCGCCAAGCCAAGATCTTTTTGCCCGCGCTCATGACGTAAAATTCCCCGCGCTAAATAGGGGCTGAAATGTTGTGGGTTCTTATCTATTGCCGTGGTGAAAGCCTTTTCGGCATTGCTACTATTATCATTCAGCTTCCAGGCATGGCCACGCAATTCCCAAAATGAGGCTTCTCGGGGCTGGATGGCAATGGCTTTATCAAGTTCGTTTAAGGCGGCTTTTCCGTCTTTTTTCTTCAGCGCCGCAATCGCCGATTTTTCCGCCTCATAGGCACCGGCATCTTTGCCGAGCTGACTAATTGCCGCCTGATAGCGCGCTTTATACCGCTGGCCCCGCGGCAACGTTTGAGCCTTGGCGATATTGGCCTGGACGCGTTTTATAGAGGGCGGGTGGCTGGCAAATAAACCACTGAGGAAATCCGCCTGTCGCCCTTCACTGAGTTTGACAAAGGTTTGCTGTAATTCCACGGCACCCTGGGGCTCATAACCGGCTTTGGCCATGTAGTTCATACCGTAATAATCAGACTCCAATTCGTCATCCCGACCATATTTGGCCATCCAAGCCGCGGCTCCGAGCTGGGATGCCATACCATAGAGCTGCGCACCATCACGGCCTGAGGTACCTATGCCTATAGCGGCAATACCAATGCTGCCCAATGTGCCGCGGGTCATCTGTGATGCGCCATGACGAGCAGCGGCATGGACAATCTCATGGGCCAACACCGCTGCGAGCTGAGATTCGTCTTCTAATTGCACTAGCAGGCCTCGATTTATGGCAATTTTTCCTCCGGGCAGCGCCCAAGCATTGGGCACAGAATTATTTAGCACCACAAATTCGTAGGGCAGGTCCGGCTTGTCGCTAACGGCCGCTAGTTTTTTTCCGACGCCAGCCACATAGGTCTGTAGCTTGGCATCGAGATAATAATCCCCGCCCTGCGACTGCCGCGAGGGCTGATAATTTTTTTCGCCGACTGCTATCTCCTGCTGAGGCGACATAAAAGACAGTTCGTTTTTACCGGTAACCGGGTTGACCGAGCAGCCTTGCAAGCACAGAACTGCGGCAAATAAAGCCGTGGATAGCAGGTTGATTCTGAGGACCATGTTGTTACTCCTTTTTGTATCTCTAAAGCGCCTATAGGTTGCTATAATGACAGCACTAAATGCACCGAATATCCACAAAATGGCAAATTTAAATGATGTTGACTGTTATTTCCCCCGCCAAAAAGCTCGACTACAGCAGTACAGTTGAGCCTCAGGCCCATACTCAGCCAGAACTTCTAAGCCATGCAAAGGAATTGCTCAAGGGACTTAAAACCCTTTCACCACAGGATGTCTGCGCTCTGATGGGTCTCAGCGATAAGTTGGGCGCACTAAACTATGAGCGTTTTCAAGAGTGGCGCACGCCATTTAATCAAAAAAATGCTCGGCAAGCGGTACTGGCCTTTAAAGGCGATGTTTATCAGGGCCTGGATGCGCAAAGTATGAGCGCTGGCGAACTTGCCTGGGCGCAGGATAATCTGCGCATTCTTTCTGGGCTCTATGGCCTACTGCGGCCGCTGGATTTAATGCAGCCCTATCGTCTTGAGATGGGCACCAAGTACAGCAATGCCAGAGGCAATGACCTGTATAAGTTCTGGGGCAATATCATCACCGATGAAATCAATAAGGTGCTTGTGGGCAAAACGCCGGTGCTCCTGAACCTGGCCTCTAATGAATACTTTAAGTCGGTGCAGACGAAAGATATCAAGGGCCAGATTATCAGCCCACAGTTTATGGACAAAAAAGATGATAAATACAAAATTATCAGCTTTTATGCCAAAAAAGCGCGAGGCCTAATGAGCGCTTACATCATCAAGAACAAAATTACTGATGTTGAAAAAATTAAGGGGTTTGACTCAGACGGCTATAGCTACAATGCCGCAATGAGTGAAGGCGACAAATGGGTTTTCACCCGCGGTTAGATTTTTTAACGAGTTTGGATGGCATATGGATAAGCCCTTTTCACAAGCCTGCATCAATAATCGCGGCCCGATTTCTGGGATTCTAGAGCGGGTCTTTGCGGACAAAAGAAATATTCTCGAAATCGGCAGTGGCACCGGCCAGCATGCTGTTTGGTTCGCCAGTAAAATGCCGCACCTGTCTTGGCAGACAAGCGATCAGGCTCAGTACCATGGGGGGATCAATCAGTGGATCGGTGAATGTCCTTCCCCTAATCTACTGGCCCCCATCCCCTTGAATGTACTCACCGACCCCTGGCCAACCAGCGCCTACGATGGAATCTACTCTGCCAATACCGCCCATATAATGCCTTGGGAGGCTGTGGTGGCTATGTTTGCCGGCGTAGGTGATCGACTGGTAAGCAATGGGATATTTTGTCTTTACGGTCCGATGAAGTATCAGGGGGAGCTGGATGCCCAGAGTAATGTGCAGTTTGACCAACGACTACAGCAGCAGTTGCCCCATCAGGGTATTCGAGAGTTTCACGATATTAATCGTCTGGCACTGGCGGCCGAATTAGTGCTTCT
>CAJJAS010000090.1 GCA_905182245.1 gamma proteobacterium HTCC2207
TCTAGGCCATGCTCAGTATCGCGTAACAGTAAGACAGTGGCAGATAAACGCGCCTCTACGGGCAGCTTTGTCATCGATATCTCCTAAATATAAATCTGGGTAAAAAGCCAAACAAAAAAAAGCCCCGCAACTGCAGGGCTTCTCTATTCTTTATCTCAAAGTCTTATCCGTAAACCGGGAAGCGCTTACAAACTTCAAGCACCTTGGTTTTAGTGTCGGCAATAACTTGCTGAGAATCAGTCCCATCCAAGCTATCCAGTACATCACACATCCAATAGGTAAGATTAACAGTCTCCTCCAGACCAAAACCACGGGTGGTAATAGCGGGAGTACCAACGCGCAGGCCAGAAGTAATAAAGGGCGACCGCGGATCATTAGGAACTGCGTTCTTATTTACCGTGATAAAGGCTTCGCCCAACGCTGCATCAGCGTCTTTACCGGTGTACTCTTTACCAATCAGGCTCACCAGCATTAGGTGGTTCTCGGTACCGTTAGACACAATACTAAAACCGCGCTCCATAAAGGCTGCTGCCATGGCTTTGGCGTTAACAATTACCTGCTTTTGATAAACAACAAATTCTTCGCTGGCCGCTTCTTTAAAGGCCACTGCCTTAGCCGCAATTACATGACACAGAGGACCACCCTGACTACCAGGGAAAACCGCTGAGTTACATTTCTTAGCAATTGCTTCATCGTTAGTCAGAATGATTCCGCCACGAGGGCCACGCAATGTTTTGTGGGTTGTAGACGTCACTACATGGGCATGGGGAATTGGGCTTGGGTAAACGCCAGCGGCGATCAAACCAGAAACGTGAGCCATATCGACCATTAGGTAGGCATCTACTTTATCGGCGATCTCACGGAAACGCGCCCAGTCCATAATGCCTGAGTAGGCAGAGAAGCCTGCAATAATCATGGCCGGCTTATGTTCAATGGCGAGCGCTTCAACTTCATCGTAATCAATCAGGCCGGTCTCTGGGTCTAAACCGTACTGAATTGGATTATAGAGCTTGCCAGAAAAGTTCGGCTTAGCACCATGTGTCAGGTGACCGCCAGCATCTAGGCTCATGCCTAGGATAGTATCGCCACCCTTGATCAAGGCCAGAAATACGGCACTGTTAGCCTGTGAACCACTGTGCGGCTGCACGTTGGCATACTCGGAACCGTAGAGACTCTTGAGGCGGTCAATGGCGAGCTGCTCTGCAATATCAACAAATTCACAGCCACCGTAATAACGTTTGCCCGGATAACCTTCGGCATACTTGTTGGTCATCTTGCCGCCCTGAGCTTCCATCACCGCTGGACTGGTGTAATTCTCTGAGGCGATCAACTCAATATGTTGCTCTTGGCGTTGGTCTTCCAGTTGGATGGACTGCCATAATTCAGCGTCAAACTTTGCAATTGTCTGGTCTTTATCAAACATGATTTAGGGATTTCCTAGGCGTTAAAACGGATTGGTTGGGCAAGCGCAAATTCTACCTCAAAGAGGCGCAATCTTACAGCCCAAAAAGGCCAATATTTAGAGCCTATTTTGGTCCCCTAAACCACTCTATTTTTCGAACAGGGCCATGGCTTCAATATGGCTGGTGTGGGGAAACATATCCATCACGCCCGCAGCGGCAAGTTTATAACCTGCCTCAACCAAAACAGCGGCATCTCTGATCATAGTAGCTGGGTGGCAAGAGATATAAATAATCTGCTTGGCCTTAGTTTTTGCGACCCAGGGCATGACTCCGGCAGCGCCATTGCGCGGTGGGTCAAGTAACACCAGATCTACAGGTTCTTTACTGTTGTAGGCGCTGGTTAGGCCCACGGAACGGCTTAGGTCGGCCACTGCAAACTCGACATTGAGAATTTTGTTAAGGCGGGCATTTTCCTCTGCACCCTTCACTAACTCCGGCAGCCCCTCTATGCCAATCACAGTGCCAAAACGCTGGGTTAATGGCAGGGACAAATTACCTGTGCCACAGTAGAGGTCGATGGCTGTGCCCTCTTTGGTAATGGCGAGGTCCGGAAGCAGGTCGAGCATCTGTGCAATCATCTGGCGGTTAATATCACCGTTCACCTGAATAAACTGGCCAGGTTCAAACCTGAGGTGGATATCATCGGTCACGGAAAAGCTTAAAACATCATCGCCGGCATCGAGGCGATTAAAGCGCGCCTGCTTACCCGCCTTCCACCATAGCTGCCCCTCGCCAAAACCCATCTCGTGAAGGCCAGTAATAATGGGTGCGAGCTCTTCATCCGCAGGAAAGCGACTCGCCTCCACCGCAATAGCAAAACCAGCATCCGCAGACACCAGCTCCACTTCAAAAACACGAATGGCCGCAGGAAATAGCGCTAACCACTCGGGCAGATGCGCAATCACATCAGGCAGTGGCGCGCTTAGCACAGGGCATTCGGTAATAGGTTCGATGCGTCGACTACCCGCATTGCGAAAACCAATTAAAAACCTGCCGTCTTTGGCGCGCTGCACAGCAAGTCTGGCCCGACGGCGATAGCCCCACTGGGGAGCGCTGAGAGGCGGTAAAATAACCTTCGGCGTTAAGCCGCCACGCTGTAAATTAGCTAACAGCTGCTGCTGTTTAAATTCAAGCTGTTGATGATGATCAAGATGTTGCAAACTACAGCCACCGCAGCGGGCGAAATGTTTACAGGCGGGTTCCACCCGATGTTCAGAGGGGGATATAATCTCGGTAGTACGGCCCTCGTCATAGTTACGCTTTTGGTTATTGAGTCGAAACGCCACTTTTTCAGTGGGCAGAGCTCCATCAATAAAGCAGGTTTTACCATTGATACGCCCAATACCGCGACCGTCATAACTAAGGTCAATAATGTCACAGTTCAGGGTTTGCTTGTCGATCATGGTGGTACCTTGTTTTTTTATTGGCGCGATAATAGCAGATCGACACAGTCAACCCGAGACATGAATCACAGCTTTGGGCTATTTTGACCGCTACCGACTACGCAAATAGCACAGAGGATAATCAGCTAACAGAATCACCCGCAAAAGGAGAATTGAAATGCCCTTAGAAAATACCGCAACGCAATGGGGCTGGTTAAGCAAAACATTGCATTGGCTGACCGCACTACTTATTTTTGTTCAGATACCCCTGGGGTTTT
>CAJJAS010000091.1 GCA_905182245.1 gamma proteobacterium HTCC2207
GCCTCTGCGCGGCGCTGTGGCAATTGATGTTACTGCCCTGCGAATGGCTGGTGAGGTTGACGCTGCAGGCCTCTATCTTGAACTCAACGCGCTGGCAGAAAGCATTGATCAGTTAGTTATTTTAAAGCCGACAGCCGAAGCTGCAGTGGTTACCAATCAACCACAGGCAGCTTTAGAACAGCCAAAAGAACAGCCAAAACTGCAGGGTCTGATCACAGGTTTTGTTGATGGGGTTAGTCAGTTAATTCGGGTAACTCAGCGAGATCAGCCTATCGAGCCATTATTGCAGGCCAATGAAGAGGCGATAGTCCGACACAACTTACGCCTTATGTTAGAGCAGGCTCAGAGTGCGGTAATGCGCGAAGAGCAGGCCATTTATAGTAAAAGCTTGGGCAAAGCTCAGCGCTGGTTGGCACAGTATTTTCAACTCAACCCCAGTGCAGAGGTTCTTCAGCAGCGACTGGGTAGCCTAAGTGAGCAAGAAATTATTCAGCAACTGCCCGACATCAATGGTTCACTCCAGGCTATAGAGACACTGATTATACTGCGCAACAGCCGCTTAACTGCTGCCGATAACGACGAGTCGGTGACCCAATAATGCGAAAAATTTTACTGATCTTTATGCTGGCACTGCTATTCGGTGCTGCAGGTATCTGGTTATTACAGCAGGGCAGTGGCTATATTCTGATCAGTATTGGCAATACCAATATAGAGATGAGTGTCTGGGTCGGTGTGCTGCTGTATATCGCCCTCAGTGCCATTTTGGTGTGGCTGTTATTACTGGTGCGCTGGTTGACGGGTGCGGGAGGCCTGCGCCATTGGTGGAACTCTTTTAGCAGCGCGAGGCAGGTGAGTAAAACCGCTCAGGGGTTATTACTTTATGCCGAGCATGACTGGCAAAAATCCGGTCAGTTGCTGTCTCAGTCTGCAGATAAATCTTCAATGCCAGTGATCAATCTATTGTTTGCTGCCCGAGCGGCGGCCGAGAACAATGAAATTGAAAAGGCTCGGCAACTTTTAGAACGACTAAAAATCACTCACCCCAATGCGAGTTTTGCCGCGGACAAGCTATTGGCCGAATTATTAATCATCGACGAACAGTTTGTCGATGCACTGTCATTACTGTCAGGTTTATACAAAGATAAACCCAATGACAGAGCAGTTTTACGTCTTTTGGCCGATGCCTATTGCCTGACCGAAGACTGGTCTGCTCTGCAAAAGATTCTCCGCGACATTAGCCATTATGGTGCCCTCAACAAACAGGCTGCTGCCAACCTAGAAATAGATACCTATTGCAGTCTGTTACTAGAATTTACCCCCGACTCGGAGCTTACTGAGCCGGAACAGCAGAGCCAGCTAGCAGATCTTTGGACTTTAGTGCCCAAACCTCTCCGCAAGCTACCAGAGCTTATCTGTGCCTATGGGGATGCATTGCAGGCGGTTAATGCAGGCAATAAATTACAGCCGCTATTGACCAAAGCGCTAAATAGTAGCTGGCATGCTGATCTAGTTGAACGTTTCGGTGAGTTGCAGGGGGAATCGCCCCAAAAACAGCTGGCAGTGGCCGAGAAGTGGTTATTGAGTCATTCAGAAGATGCAGATTTACTGCTGGCTCTGGGGCGTATTTGTCGGCGATCAGAGCTATTGGGTAAGTCCCGTGACTACCTGTCGGCCGCGGTTAAGTTAAATCCCTGTCCGCAAACCTATCTGGAATTGGCCGAGCTGTTAGGCACAATGAATGATCAGGCTGGCAGCGCCGAGATGTATCGCAAGGGGCTGTTGATTGGTCTCGCGTTAGAGCAGTAGCGAGCCTAGATATTTAGGCGCTAAATACGTTTCTTTTTTAAATCTCTGATCAAAAACCGTGCTGGATGCATCGCCAACCGCAGCTCCCGCTCTAGGGGTGGAACTTCGCCAGCAATCTCAGCCGCGAGTATCTCTGCGGTTAAGGGAGCGTAACAGAGTCCTCTAGAACCCATGCCGCAGTGCACATAGAGATTGGGCTGATAGCTGCCTAATGTGGGCACTAATTTGCGCGCATCGCGCCTTAATACGTCGTAGTCCTCCAATAAAGAGGGCAGGTACGGCACCGGTCCAACAATCGGAAGATAGTCTTTGGTGGTGCAGCGATAGTTGGCTCTACCGTCCATATCGCCAGTATCTTGCCGCCCTAAGGCAACACCCAAGCCGCTGTCTGTGGCACTCATCTGCTCGACATTGGCGCGATGATCTTCCTCGCGCAGGCTAGTGGTAAATACCGCTTTGTTGTAGGTCGCACCGCAGTTATGGGTGCCATTTTGTATTGGTGTAATATAGCCCTCACCGCAGATCACGGTTTTTAACCCCTCGCTGGCCTCTGACGCTGAGAGCAGACTAATCTGTCCCCGAAGCTGGGTGACTGGGAGAAAGTTGGTCTGCTCAAACTGCTCGCAGCCATAGGCGTTGGCAACCACTAGGGTCTCAGTTTCAATAACTATCTGCCCCTGTTCATCTAAGAGCTGCCAGCCATACTCAGTATTTTTCAGCTGTTTAATGTCAGCTTGGATCAGAGGAATACTGTCCCGGGCTAAGAGTTCCTGACAAACCTGTGCCGGGGGTAGCCAGCCCAGTTGAGGGAAAAACAAACCAAGCTCTGAGCTCATGGTTATACCGCTCAGCTCACATAGCTGGGGATTATCCAGCATTTGCACCAATGATTCCTGACCGCTAAATCGTTCACTGATGGCAAGAAAATCTTGCTGCACCTTAGGGCTCTCTGGTACGACTAAAACACCGCACTGTTCGCCGTAGCCAGCCTCCCAAAACGGTTTGTAGTAGCGACTGGCTAACATGAGTGCGGCCAAGTTAACTAGGGGCAAGGGTTGGTCACGCACCGATAACTTGGGGTAAATAATGGCCTGACTATTGCCCGAGGCCTCTTGGCCGGCAATGGGATGACGATCAATCACAGTTACCTGATAGCCGCGCTTGTGGAGTGCTGCAGCTGCGGTACAGCCTGCAATACCTGCCCCTAATATGGTCACTGTTTTTTTGTGCTGCTGAGGTTTGGCTTTATTGATGTGCCAGGGACTAGAGGTTCTAAGGCTGGCGTTAAAGTCAGCATTGCCTGCCATGCTGGTGTTGGGGCTAGATAGGGCGCTGATAGTTTGCCTGAGCGGCTCTGATGCGATGCTAATAAACCAGGCATCTATGGGTTTAGTATTGTGACTGGCCAAGCCGAGATCGGGACTCTGGGCAATCTCAGCAAACATAGCGTCGGCTTCGCCAATCATCAGGCATAGGCTTACTCGGCCATCAAATAGCTCAAGATGATGCATGCCCTTAACGCTGGCTGGATATTGGTCAATAAGCTGTCTGGCCAGATCGGCATACTGGGGCCAGTCGGCTAAGGCTGTCTCTAAATCTGCCTTGTTGGGTGGCTGAGCAGAGGCTGAAATAAACTGCAGACGCGAGGGCTTAGACGTGGTTTTTAACCATAGATCGCAGGCCGCTAAAAAGTGCGCGCCATAACGGAATTCGGTTTCACCTAATGTGAACAGGCCGTCGTCACCTTGGAGTGACTGCCAGCGTTTTTCTAGATGGTTTTGAGCGAGACAGCGGTCAATCGAGCTTTGCTCTATTGCGTCGTTTTTAATAGCCGTTTTTTTAATATCCACTTAAAGGGATGTCACTGTGACCTGAGGCCAAATTCAGCCAAAATTTGTTCGCACCAGAGATTGATAAACCCCTCGGATAGCTCAAGCTGATTTTCGTCATCCAGAGGCAGGCCGACAAAAAACGCCTCATCTTCAGTTAACGCCTTAGACTGCTCAAAGGTATAGCCCTTATTGGGCCAGGCGCCGACAGTGGTGGCACCCTGATTAATAATTTTACTCCAAAGATACCCCAGAGCATCTT
>CAJJAS010000092.1 GCA_905182245.1 gamma proteobacterium HTCC2207
GCGCTTCTACAGCCTTACTGGGCATGGCCGAGACCGCCGAAACCAATCGCTTACAAACCTTATATATGGATGCTCAGCGTCTAATAAGAGGCAGGCGCGGGGAAATTGAAGCGTCCGTCACCGAAACGGTACTCGCCAGCTTTGCTGCGCTAGATCCCAATGCCACCAACAATACCAGCGGCGTTCGTGAAACCAGCACCAGAGACACCCCCTACAATCACTTTGAACTCCTCGGTAATGAAGATCTCGAAGTGATGATAGCCCTGGATAATGGCACCACCGAGGCGTTAGAAACCTTCAAAAAGCCTCTGTATATGCTCCATCGACGCTTCGATACCCTGTCTGACGGCGCTGCCATTAAGCTGATGCCTATGTCCCCAGATTCCGTGATGGAAGCCTTTGCCTATGGCGTGTCCGACGGCATGATTGCCGTGGAAGTGCAGGTGGTGCTGATTAACCTGTTTAACCAGGCCTGCTTTGGCCGTGACTATGGCGAGCTGTTAATTCAGGCCAATGAGTTTTTAGAAGAATCCGGGATGTTTCCCGCGTCTGATCCTGCTGACAGTGCCTCAGAGCAATCTATGGCAAAGTCTCAAATAGCGCTAGAGGCAAAAGCTACTGACCAGCCCGTTACTTCAGAAGGGGATATTGAACAGAGACTGGAAGAGCTGGTTAATACGCTTAGCTTAGCTGTAACTCCTGCTATTAACTCAGATGCCAGCTCAGAAGCCAGCCCCGGTATAAACCCCAATGATCGCGCCTACAGCCCGCCAGTATTTTCCGCCCCTCCAGTTGAGCCACCGACCAGCAGAATCCAAACCGAGTTGCTGGCCAGAATTTCTACGATCCTCGAAAGTACAGGTCAGCGCCTAGCCGGCACCGATGCAGTGTATCTGGGCAGACCTCAGGTGGTTGCTGAGATCGACAAACATATCAGTCAGCTGCAGCAGAGTTACGAAAAGGGTCAGTCAGAGCATCTGGTCTGTGGTCAGATGACACGCCAGCTTGAACAGACCATTAACGCTGCCCATCCCTCGGGTAAACATGGGTTACATCGCAACGATGCGAGCGTATTTCAGGTGGTGGGCAATGCCTTTTCGAGATTTGGTGAAGGCAATGGCATTGCTCCAGACGCTCAGCAGGCCATTAGTCGCTGTGAATTACCGCTATTAAAGCTGGCACTCAATAAACCCAGTATTTTGGAACAGGAAAACCATCCTATTCGGCGTCTGTTTAACGAGATGGCCAACTATGCCATTGGTCTTGAGCAGGGCAATTGCTCGGGCAATAAGATTTATCAGCAGATTCTGAAACTCTCGGAAACCATGCTCAGTGATGGGTTTGGCGAACAGCAGATTCCCCAGATGTTGACCGGATTTATGGCGGCAGTTGACGCCGATCGCCGAGTGACTCGCCTGCAAGAGAAGTGACAGCTCGAAGAAATAGCCGCCCAAGAAAAAGTTAACTGGGCCCACACCCGTGTTGATCGAGAAATTAGCGATAGACTAGTAGGCCAGGAATTACCCGTGGCGATTCTAAATTTTGCCGAGCAGCATTGGTGCAAGGTATTGCATATTGCCCACCTGCGCTCAGGGGAAAGCAGTATTGAATGGCAGCAGGGTTTAGAAATATTAGATCGGCTGTTGGAGGTCATAGGCTTTGAGGCCTCAACTCGAAGTAAAACCGCCGTGGCCAAGGTGCTCAATGACATTAGATTACGACTAGAGCATATTTCCATCGACGCCCTGCAGCTGGCCGATCAAATGGAACGCCTACAATTTATATTGACCCCAGCCCGACCGGCTAATGTTACCGATATTGCTATTAAGGCTAAGGCTACGGTAAAGAACAGAAGCAAAGCAGCGATCAAGACTGAGGGGGAAGAGCCTGCAGAAGATCAGCTGGCCGACCAGATTAAGCGCATTATGATCTCCAGATTAGAGACAGAAATGCCCGGAGAAAATATTGCCGACACCATTACTAGAGTCTAATCATTAGATGATCAAGCGCAACAACGTCTCAGTGAAGTACAAAAGGGTTGTTGGATTGAATTATGCGATGATATAAAGTCCCGTAAACGAGGCAAACTCGCGGGCATTGTTGGGCCGTCCTGGAAATACGTGTTTGTAAATAATAAAGGTAAGCTAGTTGC